>CAMAXU010000001.1 GCA_945862455.1 Rickettsia typhi
AAGACGGGGTGACAAACTTTAGTTTGCCGAAGGAACAAAACCTTAGTTTGTCACCCCGTCTTCACGACGGGGTCCATAAGGGTTTGAATTAGAAGAATAAATAAACACAAAAAACCAAAAAAGCTTAAATTTAACTTTAAAAATTATGACTATTGAAATCAAAGTTCCAGCCCTTGGAGAATCAGTATCAGAAGCGACAATTGCCAAGCTTCACAAAAAAGCAGGTGATGCAGTTAAAGCTGACGAATTGATCGTGGAGCTTGAAACTGATAAAGTTACGCTTGAAGTAAATGCACCTTCAAACGGCGTTATTGCTGAATTGAAAGTTAAAGAAGGCGACAATGTTAAAGTTGGTGATTTGATTGCTTTAATGTCGGAAGGCGGCGCAGCGGTTACCGTAAAAGCAGCTCCAACGGCTCAAGCTGAAACTCCAAAACAAACTCAATCTCAAAGTGAAAGTGTGGCATTTCTTTCTCCAGCTCCCAAAAAATTGGCGGCAGAAAATGATGTTGATACTTCAAAAATTTCTGGAACCGGAAAAGATGGTCGCGTAACCAAAGGTGACGTTTTGGATGTAATTGCCAATGGCGCTGTCGTACAACAAAAAGAAGCTCCGGCGGTAATAAATGGCAAACCAACTGAACGAGTTAAAATGTCAAAACTTCGTCAAAAAATTGCCGAACGTTTGAAAGAATCGCAAAACACAGCTGCTATTTTAACTACTTTCAACGAAGTTGATATGACTGCAGTTATGGCTCTTCGTGCTGAATATAAAGATGCTTTCGAGAAAAAACATGGTGTAAAACTTGGTTTTATGTCTTTCTTCGTAAAAGCTTGTGTTACTGCTCTAAAAGAGCTTCCGGCAGTTAATGCTGAAATCGATGGAACTGACATTGTTTACAAAAATTTCTACGATATTGGCGTTGCGGTCGGCTCGCCGCAAGGTTTGGTAGTTCCAGTTTTGCGCGAGGCAGATCATCTAAATTTAGCACAAGTTGAAAAAGGAATTGGCGAACTTGGTGTTAAAGCCAGAGATGGAAAATTGGCGATTGCTGATTTAATGGGTGCAACTTTCACTATTTCAAATGGCGGTGTTTATGGTTCGTTAATGTCAACTCCAATCATCAATCCTCCACAATCGGCAATTCTTGGAATGCATAAAATTCAAGAGCGCGTAATGGTTATTGGCGGCGAAATGAAAATCCGTCCGATGATGTATTTGGCACTTTCTTACGATCACAGAATTATTGATGGTAAAGAAGCGGTAACTTTTCTAGTTAGGGTTAAAGAGCTTTTGGAAGATCCGCGTCGTTTGGTTTTGGATTTGTAAAAATTAAATTTGCTAAAGCAAATTTAGTTGCAGCTACTTAAATTCAAAATTTGTTTGAATTTAAGTTTAGTTGAATTGCTTCGCGCGTTCTAAGCCCGCGCATCCGCAATAGATTTTTGTTATCTGTATCTGGCAAATATTCTCTCGCCTTCCGTCATTTCGAACTTGTTTTGGGATCTATTGAACTTTTCACAAATATTTAAATTTCATGTTTCTGCTTTTTCTTAAATCAATTCTCATCGGACTTTCAATCGCGATGCCAGTGGGGCCAATTTCAACTTTGGCGATTAAAAATTGTTTAACTCGTGGTTTTAAAATTGGTTTTGCCACCAGCTTCGGCGCTTCAATTACTGAAGGATTTTATGGCTTTGTTGCCACCGGCGGTTTGGCTTTCATTTCGAAATTTTTAACCACTTATATTTCAGAAGTTAAGGTTATAAGCGGCTTGGCATTGATTTTGTTGGCTTTGTATGAGTTTAAAACTGCCCGTAATTTTTCTTTCGCTGAAATAAAAACCAAAAAACGTGGTTTTTTTCAAACTATGTTTTTTACATCCTTTCTTTGTTTGGGAAGTCCGATGACAATTGTGCTTTTTGTTGGTCTTTTTGCCACCATGACGGGCGCGGTTCTAACTGGTCAAGAAATGCTGACAACAGTGGCTGGAATTTTTTCGGGTTCAGTATTTGGGCTTTTATCTTGTGCGGCAGCGTGTCACGCATGCATCACAAAATGTCGCAGCTTTGGATGGCGAGAGTAAAATTAGTTGCGGGCTCAATTATCGGTAGTTTTGGGATTTATGGCATTGTCAGTGTTTTGATGTAGTTACAAAGTGTCGCAATTTCTTCCATCAATTCTTTGCGCGAAGAAGCTTGTCGCCAATAAAGTCCAACTGTGCGTTTTGGAGCGTGCGATATTTTTATGTAAGAAATTTTATCTTCTTTTTTAACCGCAATTTTTGGCATTAAAGTTATGCCGCTGCCGTTGATTACCATTTGACGCAAGGTTTCTAAACTGGTGGCACGAAAATCTTGTTTTTCAAAAGCTCCTATTGTTGAGCAAGCTTCTAGCGCTTGATTGCGCAGGCAATGGCCATCTTCCAAAAGCATCAATTCTCTTCCTTTTAAATCACGGTTTTCAATTTTTTTCTTTTTAGCCAAAGCATGGTTTTTTGGCACGGCGAGTAAAAATTCTTCGCTGAAAATTTTTTTGTAATTTAAGCCTTCATCGTCGCAAGGCATGGCAATAAAGGCGGCATCGATTTCACCATTTTTTAATTTTCTTAATAATTCATCAGTTTTTTCTTCAATTAACAGCAATTTTAAATTGGAGAATTTTTTAGAAACTTTACCGATAAATTTAGGAAAAAAATATGAAGCAAGGGTTGGAAAGGCGCCAATTCTGATTTCGCCACTGAAAGGATCATGAGAATTTTTGGCGATATTTTTTATTTCTTCGGCTTCGCGTAAAATTATCTCAGCTTTTTTGATGATTTCTTTGCCAACTTTTGTCACCAGAAAATTCTTGTTGGAGCGTTCAAAAATCTGAACTCCCAGTTCTTTTTCAAGTTTTTTAATCTGCATACTAAGCGTTGGTTGACTAACAAAAGATTTTTCAGCAGCGCGGGCAAAATGCTGTTCTTTGCTAACTGCAATCAGATATTTCAAGTCGCGCAAGTTCATAGACAAAAACTATTAAATTAATCAAAACAATCGATTTTTCTTATTAAGACTCGTTCTTATGTTTCACAACCAAGATTTGTATAAATCTTTCCCCGCCCACGCGATACTTCTGTCGCAATGAAGTCATCGCGAATGCGTGACCACACCCTTATCAAGGGGGATGGGGGGATGGTTTTAAAATAAAATTTTTACGGAGTAAAAATGTTAGGAATTAAAGATAAATTTCCGCAATTCAACGGGAAAGCGGTTGTAACCAATGATATTCACAATGCATTTGTGGATGTCGACAGCGAAACTTACAAAGGAAAATGGCTAGTGATGTTTTTTTGGCCGAAAGATTTCACCTTTGTTTGTCCAACTGAAATAGCCGAATTTGGAAAATTAAATGAACAATTCAAAGATCGCGATGCGCAATTGATCGGTGCTAGCACTGATTCGGAATTTGTACATTTGGCTTGGAGAGCGCAAAAAAGCGAATTACAAAACTTGCCATTTCCGATGTATTCCGACGTGAAGCGCGACTTGTCACAAGCTCTTGGAATTTTGGATCAAGATGAAGGCGCAGCGCAGCGCGCGACTTATATTGTAGATCCAGCAGGAATTATTCGCTTTGTTTATGTGACAGATTTGAATGTGGGAAGAAATCCTAGCGAAGTGCTGCGTGTTTTAGATGCTTTGCAAACTGACGAGCTTTGCCCATGTAATTGGAAAAAAGGTGATGAGGTGATTAAAGTTTAATCCAACTTAAGGGTCTCGTGAAAAGCGAGACCCATTTTAGAAAAATTAAAAATCGGAAAAGAAATGAATAATTTAGAATCATTGCTTTCGCCAATGCCAGAATATACCAAATTAACTATCTCTTGATAGCGCAAACGAAGTATTTTTGAGGAAAAATTGCGACTGGAAATGTAAGCTGTATCAAGTGATACAGCGT
Source organism: Rickettsia typhi (assembly GCA_945862455.1). Taxonomy (GTDB): domain Bacteria; phylum Pseudomonadota; class Alphaproteobacteria; order Rickettsiales; family UBA1997; genus UBA2645. Next base: position 3,944 of record CAMAXU010000001.1, read on the forward strand.
CATTTTCTGAGCAAATTTTTACCAAAAAGACAAAGTTATGGCTATCAAGAGATAGTTAATTTGGTATATGCTCGCGACGTTAAAATTAATGTTCAAAGCCTTATCAATTGTGAAAATACAACTCTTACAATTAAGCAGATTTTTGGCGCAGCTTTGGCATCCGCTTATGCGACAAAAGAAAATTTATTGATCCAAGTTATGGAAAATGAGGTGCAAAATATTTTATCAGAGTCAGAACTAAAAGCCGTTAAAACCGCGGCTTCATTGATGGCTATGAATAATGTTTATTATCGTTTTTTACATATCGGCGATGACAAAGAATATTCACAATTACCGGCGGGTTTAAGAATGCGCGGCATTGCTGATCATGGAATTGAGAAAGTTGATTTTGAAATTTTTTCTTTAGCGCCATCAATTATTAATGGCTGTGGAATGTGTATTGACGCTCACGCGAGTCAGTTGATAAAACATGGATTAACACAAAGTCACAAGTTCAAATGGTAGTAAAAATTGCCGCTGTTATAAATTCAGTGGCGCAAGTTTTAGTAATCAAAAATCAGGAGTAATTATGCAAAATCATCAAACGGTAGTAAGTCTGGAAAAAGTCTTAGCTAATAGTTATGCGCTATATTTAAAAACTCAAAATTATCACTGGAATGTAGTTGGTGCAAATTTCAAATCGCTGCATGAATTGTTTGATGGGCAATATAATGATTTAGCAGCGGCGATTGATGAAATTGCTGAAAGAATCAGAGCGCTTGGAGTTAAAGTTGACGGCACTTTTGAGAATTTTTCTAAATTGAGCAAAATTAAAAGTGGTGATAAAAATGCTAAAAATGAAGCGATGATTCGCGATTTGATTTCTGACAATGAAACTGTGTCTAATTTTTTGAAAGAAGGCATTAAAGCAGCGCAATCGGAAGAAGACGAAGGAACGGCAGATTTGCTAATTGGCAGATTAAAAGTTCACGAAAAAGCGATCTGGATGTTGCAGTCTAGTCAGTAATTACCTATAAAGGCGCTGTCGCGTAAATCAAGTTTTTCTAAGAAATTTAGAATTGCAAAAAGTTCGACGAAAAAGTTGATTTACGCGACAGCGCCATAAAATTTATTTATATTTGATGGGTGATTTAAAACAAAAAAAGCGGCTTTCGGTTTTTAAACTGGAAGCCGCTTTTTATTATTTAAATTTCTAATTAATCAGAAATAACTTCGCAATTTCCGTTGGCGATGTAAGCATCCAAACCAACGGTTGTGATTTCTTTATAACGACTATCACCCAAAACTCTGATTAAAGTGCCAATTGGTCCATCAGATTGAATGTTGTAGAAAACACCGGTTTGATTGAAAGTAGCTGGGAAAGTTTCGCAGATTTCGCCTTCGCAACGAGTAATATTTTTAGCTTTTTTATCTAACATAATAAAAGATTTAACCTCTCTTTTTGCACATTCTTTTTTACTGCAAAGGAAGCCACTTTTTGGTTCGCATCTTAATCTTTTCCAAGCTTTTGCAGCTTTAAAATAAGTTTCTGCTTCCGAGAATAATTTTTGAAAATCGAATGGTTGGATTTTCAGATCGTCTGCAGGATCTTTTTTCTCAGATGTTTTTTGTTGCTCTGCTTTTAAAGATGCTTTTTTTTCAGTTTTAGTTTCAGCGAAAGCTGTTGAAGAAATAAGGGTAAAAATTGTCAAAAAAATTACGGTTAGTTTGATTTTCATGAGATTGAGATAGGTTAATTGATATTGTGAAATTTGAAGATGATTAAGAAAAAAACAATAAGAAATGTAGAAGGCAAAATTAAAATTATGAAGTCAAAGTAGAAGATTACTTCGTAATTGAGTTTTTAATTTTTCCAACCAAATCCATCGCGCTCAAAAATGCCGCTTCAACACGGCCTTGAATCAGCGAATCGCCGCAAGCGGCAAGTTTATTTTTTTCATCAAACAAAGATTTTTGTCCGGATTGTTTTTCTACATTGGCATATTTCCAGCGATGTAAATTGGCATATTTATTTTTATAAATATTGAAGTTAATGATTTTTGAAACTTCGACCATTAATTCTTTTTGCACAGTTTCTGCATCAACTTCCATATTTTCTTCAGCCCAATCATTTGTTGAATGTGCAACTAAACAAAATTCCTGCGGTCTTTGCGGTTTGCTGTTATTTATTGAAATCCAGCTGATCTTTGAGTTCAAAATTATCGCCGCTTCCCATTCCAAAATTATTTCGCGCTTGAAGGCGAGCATTAAAGTGTAGCAACCAACCATTTTTATTTTTTTAATTTCTTCTAAATAGCGAAATGATTCTGGCATTAAATCCGCTGTTTGCGGGGCTGGAGCGCTAGAAATTACGAAATCAAAAATGCCGAGTGATTTATTATCAACGTCAAAAATTTCCCATTTTTCATCGAGTTTAGTAATGGTTTTTACTTGGATTTGTAAAACAACATTCAGGTTTGTAGCCAGAGTTTTGCAGAGCTGATTCATCTTCGGTGCCGCAACATAATGCGGAAATTGCTTCGACCATTTTTGGGTTTGAATAATTTTGTCAAAATTAATTTTGCAAAAAATTGCATTCCACGGCGTAACAATTCCCTGCGTTTCAAATGGTTTTAGAAAATCTTTAAAAGCATCAGTTTTAGCACTAAAATATTGTGCGCCATGATCGAATTGATATGGAGTTGCGTAGCGAGTTGACATACGCCCACCAACGCCGCGTGACTTTTCAAAAACTGTTACTTCGGCAATTTGAGATAATTCTTTTGCGGCAACAAGTCCGGAAATTCCGGCGCCGATTATTGCTATTTTCATGCGTGATTTATGAGGTAATTAAAATCTGCTTTGGGATACTTAAAAATTTAATATAAGGAGCAGGAGTTTGGATTTATCTTTCTAATAAACTAATGCCTCCACTTCCATATGTAACCAAATTACCAGATGCAAGATGCAAAGCTGTAGATCTAGATTCTGGTTTTAAAGAAGGCGGGTTCAGAATTAAATTTGGATTGTCAATAAAGCTTCTATCTTCAAGTAAATCATTTTCTAAATTAAGCGGATTTAAACCTTTTTCGCGATTAACATGGATTAGCAATCCTTTTTCAACAGCATTTTTGAGATCGTTTCTTTCATCGCGAGAAGCGGCGTAATAAGCTTCAAAATCTTTTATTAAAAATACTTGAACCCCAAATTTCATGGCATCGTTTGAAGAAATTTGGTGCTTTGATTTTATTTGAGAGGGCTGGGTTGATTTCCATTCACAAGTTTCGGCGTTAGCGTCGAATGGAATAAAATTTTTATTTTCTATTTCGAGCAAAAATCCACCACCAAGATTTTCAAATTTTTCTGCAATATTGCCTTCTGTGGTACCAAATACTGCAATCGGTGGTTTTTTCTCGCCGGTATAAATTTTTAAGCCGTGCATTTGTGCTTTATCATTTCTTCTATATTCCGCTTTCAAAGAGTAAGCTATGGCGCACATTATATCTGGTGTGGCAAAAATAACGCGACCAGAGCCGGGATGGGATTCTTGTTGAGGCAATTCTAAAGATTGAGAAATATCTGAAGGTGTGCCGTGGAAAAGTTTTGGTATAAAAGGGGATTTTGACAAAGTAATTCCTCGCGATAATTAAGAGTTGGTGCACTCGGCGAGATTCGAACTCACAACCTTCTGATTCGTAGTCAGATGATTAAAAATTCTTTCCTCTCTTAGAATTTCTAAACGAAACTCTATAAATCCTTGAAACTCTAAGATTAGTGCTGGTTTATGTCGTTTGATAAATATTAATTTCGTTTGACAATTATTGAGTTTAATTTGTAATTCTGGCGGACACCAAACGGACACAAATAAACTTAAAAAATGCCGAATATCAACGACAGATTCATAAAATCCTTAAAAAAACCAAAGAGTAAACACCAAATTTATTGGGATGATAAGCTAATTGGTTTTGGTATCAGAATTACCAACAATGACGCGAGGTCTTTTGTTTTGCGCTATGTGATTGGTGGTAGAGAGCGCAAATATACCGTCGGCAAATATCCAGATCTTTCTTCCGGTGCGGCCAGAGAAATGGCAATCGAGTTGAAAGGCGAAATAGTAAAAGGTGGTGATCCTCTTGATGACAGAAAGAAATCTTCCGAAATACCAACTATAAAAGAACTAGGTGCCGAATATCTGGAAACAAAGCGCAAATCCTTGCGACCAAGAACTTTGTCTGATTATGAATTTATCTTGAGAAAGCACATCATTCCAAATTTCGGCAACTATAAAACCAACACCATCACCCAAAAAGATATTCAAAAATTCATGAATGATTTGAGTGATCGACCATATGCGGCCAATCGAGCTTTGCAGCTTTTCTCGGCAATGCTCTTAATGGCAAAAGATCAAGGCTGGATTGATTCAGAACCAGCAAAGGACATTACCAAGTTTCAAGAAGATGAGCGTCATCGCTATTTGTCTGATGCTGAAATTACTAAGTTGCTCAAGGTTTTAGATGATAAAAAAACCAATCCGAACTCAAAAATAATCAGGTTAATTTTTACCACCGGCTCAAGAAAGAGCGAGGTTCTGGCCGCTCGTTGGAAAGATTTTGATTTAGAAAAAGGCGTTTGGTTCAAGAAAGCTGCGGACACCAAACAAAAGAAGATTTCCTACATTCCTTTGAATAGTGAAGCTCTAGCTGTGGTTAAAGAATTAAAGAGAAATATCATGTCTGCTAAGAAGCTTGAGGACTGCAAAGAGTTGATCGTAAGCAATGAAGAATACCTTTTTTACAATCCTGAAGCAAAAACTCATGTTAAAGATTTGAAGGCGTTTTGGAAAAAACTTTGCATCAATGCCGGAATCAAAAATGCCAGAATTCATGATCTGCGGCATACTTTTGCCTCAATTCTAGTTAACAAAGGAGTCAGCCTTCAAGTTGCTGGTAAGCTGCTTGGGCATTCTGACACTAGAACCACCGAACGATATTCTCATCTAATCAACTCTACTTTAAAACAAGCCACCGACATTTTTGGCGATAAGATAGGGAACATGTGAATTTTAAAAAAGTCAGTCTATACCAATAAATCAAGTCAAATTAAGTAAATAAAAATGAATTACACTATACCGCAACTTCCTCTAAATAAGGACTTCGACACGAAGGAAATTCTAAAAAAACTGACAAAAGCACATCAAGCTCTTGCAGAGCTAAAAGGCGTTGCTGCGATTATTCCAAACCAAAATATTTTGCTTAATACTTTAGCGCTTCAAGAGGCGAAAGACAGTTCGGCAATTGAAAATATTATTACCACTGATGACGAGCTTTATAAAAGTGATGCCTTGACACAGAGCTTCGCAAGTCCAGCTGCAAAAGAAGTCTACAACTACGTTGCCGCTTTGAAAAATGGTTTTGAAGAAATCAAAAAAACTGAGCTTCTAACCAATAATTGTATCTTGGAAATTCAAGCAAGGCTCGAGGAAAACAAAGCTGGTTTTCGAAAACTACCAGGCACTGCTTTAAAAAATGATCGCACTGGCGAAACAGTCTACACGCCGCCACAAGACGTGATGCAGATACAATCTTTGATGTCCAACTTAGAAAAATTCTTGAATGATGATGAGATTTCTGACCTTGACCCACTCATCAAAATGGCAATCATCCACCATCAATTTGAAAGCATTCACCCTTTCTACGACGGCAATGGCAGAACCGGAAGAATCATCAACGTTCTTTACCTCGTAAAACTAAAGCTTCTCAGCGCCCCAGTTCTTTATTTATCACGCTACATCAATCAGAACAAAGCTGACTACTACAAGTTGTTGCAAAAAGTTCGCGATGCTGACGCTTGGGAAGAGTGGGTAAATTTTATTTTGAATGCTGTTGAACAAACCTCACACCAAACCACTCACCTAATTCAAGGCATGAAAGCCCTTATGCAAAGCCATAAGGAAAAAATGAGAAGCGAGATTCCCAAGATTTACAGCCAAGACTTGATCAACGTGATTTTTGGTCATCCTTACACAAAAATAGATTTTGTGATGAGAGAGTTGGAAGTTAGTCGCTTAACCGCAACTCGTTATTTGAATGAGTTGGTTCGTATTGGCTTGATGAGTAAAGAGAAGAAAGGGCGAGAAAATTATTACATCAACGTTGATCTTTTTAACCTGTTTAGTAACGCTAACAATCTTGATTTAAAGTAAGTTTCTATACATATCGCTTGAACATGTATAGAAAACTGGCTTTTCCTATGCATATTTTTTGATCGTGTATAGAAAATGGGGATTTTTTATAAATTACCGTTAACAGCATTCGCAAACAGAAAACCGAAACACAAAATGAAAAATCTTTTAGAAGAAGGCTTAGAAAGAGGATTGATAAGGTTCGACGAGGATAAAAACTTCATCACCTACGTTCATCAAAACAAAAAACGCAACTTCACCAACCCAGAAGAAAAGGTTCAGGCAAATGCTTTTCTGGCTCTGGTTCTTCGCTACAACTATCCAGTTAAAAGGGTTAAAAACTTCGTTCCCGTTAAAATGGGAGCTGATAGCAAGGAAGCCGATATAGTTGTTTACAGCGATGACAAGTGCGAACAACCTCACATTCTAGTCGAGTGCAAGAAGCAAGAAGTGAGCGAACAAGAATTTTTGCAAGCGGTTGAGCAGGCTTACAGCTATGCCTACGCTCTTCCTAACGATGTAAAATATGTCTGGATTACTTCCGAACTCAAAAGCGAATACTTCGAAGTTGATAAGAAAAAAAGCACAAGAGTTTCTCAGTCTGACATCCCTCAATTTGGCGTTAAAAAATTAGCCACTTACCGATATGTTTACGAAGCCGCATCGTTAGAACAAAAAGAAGGGCAGCAAAGATTTTTTGATCTTTCGGTCATTGATGAAGCCGAGTTAACCAGACGCTTCAAACAAGCTCACGATGCACTTTGGGCGGGTGGACAACTCAATCCCTCAGAGGCTTTCGACGAGCTCGACAAGTTGATCTTTTGTAAAATCTGGGATGAAAGAAAAGATAGAAAAACAGGCAACCCTTACGACTTCCAAATCATCGTTGTTCACAAGGAAGAGGTAGAAAACTGGGAAAATTTGAACAAGGACGATTTAGCAAAAGCCACTAGAAGCTTAGAAAACCAACGCTTACTAGAAAGAGTTAAGAAGCTTTACGAAGAGGGCAGAAAAAAAGACCCAGAGGTATTTCGCGATAACATCCGCTTATCAGCAGAAAAAGTAAGGACGGTCGTTGGCTATTTGGAAAGCGTAAACCTTAGCGACACTGATTTAGATAGCAAAGGTAGGGCTTTTGAAACTTTTATGGATAGTTTTTTCAGAGGAAACTTTGGTCAGTATTTTACGCCAAGACCAATCGTGAAATTTACTACCGACGTTCTGCCAATCGAAAACGAATCCCTTGTTTTAGATACTTCGTGCGGAAGCGGTGGTTTCTTGCTCTACGCTTTGAACAAGGTAAGAGAGCAAGCTAACGAGATTTACCCAAACCACAAAAAAGATCCAAAACAAACTCAAAAACATTACAAATTTTGGCATGATTTCGCTGAGAAAAATCTCTACGGAATTGAAATAAATGAGCAGATTTCTCGCGCCGCCAAGATGAACATGATCATTCACGACGATGGTCACACCAACGTGATTTCTGCTGATGGTTTACTGCCAACTTCTGAAATTGAAAAGCTCACCAAAAACACCGGATTTAAATACAATCATTTCGATTTCATCATCACCAATCCACCTTTTGGATCTAGCATCAAAAGCAGTGAAAAGAAATATCTCGAAACCTACAAGTTTGGTAAAAAAGAAGCTGATTGGTTAAACCTTAAGTCTAGCACCAAAGAAGAGCTGAGAGACAGTCAAAGCACCGAAATTTTGTTCATTGAGCAATGCCATAAATTCCTCAAAGAAGGTGGTTATTTGGCAATTGTTATTCCTGACGGAATTCTCACCAACTCAAGCCTGCAATATGTGCGCGATACAATCGAAGAGTTTTACCGCATTGTAGCTGTTGTCTCTATGCCACAAACCGCCTTTGCCGCCAATGGCGCTGGCGTAAAAAGTTCGGTAATTTTCTTGCGTAAACACAAAACAAAAACTACCGAAAAAATTTCCAATCAAAAATTGCAGCTAAAAGAAAAGATCAAAAAAGAAGCTGGTTTTGAGAAGGCTGTTGATGGTTTGGAAAAAGTAAAATCTCAGCAAATTAAGTCTCTGGAAGCTGAAGCAAAACACAAAAATTCAAAAGCCGACAAGAAGCAAATCGCCAATTTAATCAAAGAAGAAAAAGAAAAAATTCAGTCTGAATTTACCGGAAAAATTAATTCTCTGAAAGAAGAAATCGCCGAAAAATATCTCGAAGCAAAACGCGAAACTCTTGATGATTACCAAATCTTCATGGCAATAGCTGAAGACATTGGCTACGACGCAACCGGAAGGCAAACTGGTAAGAATGAGCTGCCAGAAATATCGCAAGAATTATCTAGATTCATTGAGCAAATCAACAGCGGGGAATGCTAGACATGAAGGCTTTCAAACCATCTTCAAATTTGGATAAAAATAAGGTTTTCATTCTCAACAGAAGTGGGTTGGATCAAAGATTTGATCCTCAGTATTATCACTTTGAAAGAAGGCTTCAAATTGAAAATCTTAGAAATTCAGGACATAAGCTATTGCCTCTGATTGAAGTAGCTGAGTTCTCAAAAAATCTACTCACAAGCAACCCAAATAACCTACCTTACCTTGGGCTAGAAGACATAGAGAGTAATACTGGAGTTTATCTTGGTAACTCTGAAAAAGGAGGATTCGGTACTGCATTAAGATTTACAAAGGGCGACGTCTTGTTTCCAAAGTTGCGCCCTTATCTTAACAAAGTTCATTTTGCGGAATTTGATGGGGTTTGCTCAACTGAATTCACGGTTCTTAAGTCTAGAAGCATGAACCCAAAATTTTTGTCTGCCTATCTAAGAAGCCCGATAGTATTAAATCAGGTTAAACACATGATGTCTGGCAATACATTGCCACGACTGCAAACCGAAGATGTCAGAAGTTTGTTGGTTCCCATCCCATCAAAAGAGATTCAGGAAAAAGTTGTGAGTTTGATGGATGAGGCTTATTCGCAGAAAAAGTGCAACGAAGCAGAGGCGGAAAAGCTATTGGCTGGGATTGATGATTATTTGATGAAAGAGCTTAATGTAATGCTACCAGAGCAAAATAATGGTCTTGGTGACCGTATTTTTCAGTTAAATTTTAGAGAGCTAGAAGGCAGGCTGGATCCATTTTATTACATCACCGAATTCAAAGAAATTGAAGCGAATATAATCAGGTCGGGATCGTGCGTAGTAGCTCTAGAAAATCTTTTTCTGATCAATAGAGGTGGCTCTCCCAGACCAATTGATAAATTTTATACAGAGGAAGAAAGCGGGGTAAATTGGATTAAAATTGGTGATACAAAGAATGATGATAAATATATCTATTCAACAAAACAAAAAATTAAGCCTGAGGGAGCTCATTTTTCGCGAAAAGTTGAGATCGGCGATTTTATACTATCTAACTCTATGAGCTTCGGTCGTCCATATATTATGAAGATTTCGGGATATATTCATGATGGCTGGTTGCTGTTTAGACCAAAAACAACATCTGTTGATAACGATTACTTATATAGCATACTAAGTTCAAAACTAATTTATCGTTTATTCAAGAAGGCTACGATTGGTGGCGTAGTTGATAACCTCAATATAGATCTAGTAAAAAAAATAAAAATCCCTTTACCTTCTCTCCCAAAACAACAAGAAATCGCCAGACACATCACCAACATAAGAAAGCAAGCCCAAGAGCTAAAAGACCAGACCAAATCTGCTCTTGAGCAAGCAAACAAAAAAATCGAAGAAATATTGCTTGGCAGCTAGCCTTGAATTTTTGCATTTTCGAGTCCTTCGATTTTCTTCATCATTTCTTTCAAAAGCGCGCTGGTTTCATTTTCGCTTTCAGCCTTTTGCATTTTGAAATTCTTGACGATTTCTCCCTGCCTAAACTCATCAACATAGCCATAGCTGGTGAAGGTGGTTAAAACATTTTCATGTCCTAAATTTTGGCTGAAGGCTTTAAATTCTTCGGGAGAGCTACAGAATTTTGAGGCTAGGGCGGTTAAGGTATTTCTGAAAGTGTGGGGGGAGTAGTATTTTAAACCAGCATTGACAAAGGCAAATTTTGTAATTTCATCGATGGTTTTGGTGCTTTGCAGGTGGTTGGTGGATAAGCTTTCTTTGGTGAATCCGCCATTGCCATCATATTTATTTTCAATTGCTGGAAAAATTGGATCGCTTGGCGAGCAAAGCTTTTCTTCTATCAAAAATTTTACCCAAGCTGTGAAGCAATCTTTTATTTTGTCATCAACATTGATTAAATAAGTGGAGATGCGCTTTCCGCGCTTAATATCGGCTTCATTTGGATCTTGATTAACAAAATCTTTTTCAAGGTAAATGTGTTTTAATTTAAGTGATATTAAGGCGCCAACTCTTGCACCCGTAAGAATTAGAAAACACAAAATCGCTTTGTTGCGTTTTTCAATTTCATTGCTGGTTGGCATTTTTTCAATTGCGGTTTTGATTTGCTCTAAACTGGCAAAATCTCTTGGCTTGCCAGCTTTGGCGGTTCTTTTGTCGTTTTCGGAAAGATTGAAATATTGGATTTCACAAAAGCTTATTTTCTTGTAGCCCTTTTCATTCGACAGCCAAATAAAAAAATCTTTCAGCTGATTGATGGTTGAAAGCAGTGTTGACTTGCTGATGTTCTGCCCAGTGACCTTTGATTTTGCGATGGCAAAGAGTTTTTTGAACTCGCTGGCTTGCTTGGTTGTAAAATTTTTGAAGCCTTTAAATTGAGTGAACTCTTCAAATCTGAAAATTGATTTTCTGATTTGTTTAATAGTTTTTTCGTTCAAACCTTTCGCTTCTTTCAAATAAGAGAAATATTTGCGTTTAATACGTTCGTTTTCGGAGTTAATTTTAGCTTTTAGATTGGACATTGTTTTGGAAATTTAAGGTTAAAAAAAAGAACAAATAGAGCTGAGACATAAACAATCTATTAAGCGTTAACTTAGCAATTAACGGAGAGGTTAAAAAATCGTTTAATTTCAGCCAGTTTGTTTAGAGCATATTTTCTCGTCATGAACGATTCACAATTCTTGCACCTACCTTTTAAATGCAAGGTTTGGGCATTCTGACAAATTAGAATAACTGCGTTTTCAAGAATTTTTCTTGGCTCACGACAGCTAAAACAAAACATTTCATCTTGATTGCACTTTTTCTTTCCAGTCTTTTGTTTGTTTATTAAAAAAGCCTTCAGATCTTGGCAATGAATCATTATTGGCGTTTTGTTGTCGATTACTTTTAAACCGCTTTTTATCCAATATCTTACAGCGGTTTCTCCAACTCCAAATAACTGCGCAACCTCGCCCACTGAATAAGAGGTGTTGCTTTGCACTAATCGGGGATTGAATTTTCTTTTATATGTCGGTCGCCTTTTGTTGACTTTTATCATTTTACATTCTCCTTAGCTTTTCAAAGTTAGTTTCGTGCGACGACATCCACTTTTCGAATGAATCCTTTTTGTACAAAATTAGTTTTCCTAACTTGGTGCGCGGAGCTCCTTTTCTTCTTGAGGCTTCGCATCGCAAAGAGGCGACTGTTTTATTTAAAAAATCAGCAACCTCTTGTTCGCTTAAATATCCTTGGGGTATGTTTTGCATTGTAAGTTGTTTAGTTTATAGTTAACATTAAAGATCAAAAGAGGCTAAATTAGCCCCAAGTTTTGCAACCGAAATTGCGTAGTTTCTCGAGATGTCCTAAAGAATTGAGCCATTGTTGACTTGATGTCGTTGGGGCTTTTTTCTTTACGAAGCTCTTGATTCCACTTTTTAATAACCAGCTCTCTTGGCATTAAAAGAGCTGCCGCAAACTTATTGGCTTGGATTTCTACTCTTCTAGTGTAAGGGTTGGACTCATTGTGAAAATATAGAGAATTTTCTTTTGAGAATTTATCGCGATGTAGTACGAAATGCCCAATTTCATGAGCAATTGTGAAATTAAGCCTACCCTCTTCTAAAAATTCACCACCAAGCGAATTATCTAAACCTTGGTCAATAATGATTGTTTTGCCTTCCAAATCCAAAGCTCCGAGAACTCCTTCAAATTCAGAATCCAAATCTTCAAATAAAATTCCTAAGCCCAATAATTTTTCAGCAATCAAATCAAGATTGGTTGCGCTGTTAAAATCGTAAAAACCAGCCTTACTGAGTTCGGTCAAAATTCCTTCAGCCCTCTCATCAATTCGACGATCTTCTAAAAATTCAATTTCGATGCTATTCGTTGTCATGATTCTCTAAAAATTCTTTTACATGCTTGTCTTTTGCTTTGCGCAAAAAAGCAGCATATAAAGCTGGTTTGGCGGTAATGATGTCCTGCAAATCAGAAGAAATTTTACCAGCCCTTGCTAGCAGTTCATCCTTATCGATTTGTAAAACTTCAGCCATTTTTTTAATTTTATCTTCACTTGGCGGCATATAGTCACCAACTTCCATTTTACTAATGTAAGTTGCACTGATTCCAACCATCCTTGCAAATTCTCTTAAACCTAATGGATTTTTCAGAGACAATCTTGTGTCTCTTACAAATTTACCAAAATTAACTTTACTCATAATTTCCTACCTCATTTTTTGTTTTTACTAAATTTAAGACTTTGCAAAAACTCACCTCTCCACCCGCAAATCTAAATTTGTTAGGCGTTAAGTGAAACCTAAACAAAGAAAATCAATTTGCAAACACAAATTTCAATTATTTTAAAAGGAGAATAATTTCTTAGCTGAGTTTGTGTAAAATGCGGACACCAGACGGACACCTGTTTTTTATATCATTTACTAACAACCCTCAAAGCCTTGAGAGAGTTGGTGCACTCGGCGAGATTCGAACTCACAACCTTCTGATTCGTAGTCAGATGCTCTATCCAATTGAGCTACGAGTGCATTTGTATAAATCAAATTTGAGGAGAATTTGATTTTGATTTTAAAAAAAACTTTGTCGAACTTTTTTTAAAGAATTTTTAGTGGCGTTAATTCTATCTTCTGAGTTAACTTCAAAACCTTATGGACCCCGTCGTGAAGACGGGGTGACAGATTATTGTTTGGAGAAAAACTAAAGTTTGTTCTCCTAACGGGCAAAATAAAGTTTGTCGCCCCGTCTTCAAGACGCGGCCCCTACGGACTTGAAATAAGAAATACCCCTCTAGTGTTATCTTAATTGGTGTCGGCTTTGCGTTTTTTTTCCGCAGCTTCTTCTTTCGCAGCAGATTTTTTTAATTTCGCAACGCCAAGTTTTTCACGAATTGTATTTTCCAATTCTTCAGAAACTTTAGAATTTTCTCTTAAGTAATTTTTAGTATTTTCTTTTCCTTGTCCGATTTTAGCATCTTTGTAAGCATACCAAGAACCTGATTTTTCAAGGATGTCATATTTAACCGCTAAGTCGATAATTTCACCAACGCGAGAAATTCCTTCGCCGTAAATGATTTCGAAATCTGCAGTTTTGAAAGGTGGGGCAACTTTATTTTTTACAACTTTAACTTTAGTTTCATTGCCCAAAACTTCTTCTTGATCTTTGATCGCAGTTCCTCTGCGAATGTCTAATCTTACAGAAGCGTAGAATTTTAAAGCATTTCCACCTGTGGTAGTTTCTGGAGATCCAAACATTACGCCGATTTTCATTCGAATTTGATTGATGAAAATTACGGTAGAGTTGGTTTTTGAAACTGTTGAAGTTAATTTTCTTAAAGCTTTGCTCATCAGGCGCGCTTGTAATCCCATTTGATTATCAGCCATTCCTCCTTCAAGTTCAACTTGTGGAACCAAAGCTGCAACTGAATCGATAACGATTAAATCAACGGCTCCAGAGCGAACTAAAGTATCGGCAATTTCAAGAGCAGCTTCGCCATTATCTGGTTGAGAGATAATCATTTCGTCTAAATTAATGCCAAGATTTTTAGCATAAGCTGGATCAAAAGCATGTTCAGCGTCAATGAAAGCGCAAGAAAGACCAGCTTTTTGAGCTTCAGCAATTGCGTGCAAAGTTAGAGTAGTTTTTCCCGAAGATTCTGGGCCGTAAATTTCAATAATTCTTCCACGAGGATAACCGCCAACACCAAGAGCCACATCAAGCGCCAAGGATCCGCTTGGAATAACTTCGATATCAGTGATTGGTTTTGAGCCAAATTTCATGGCGGAACCTTTGCCAAATTCTTTGTCGATTTGTGCTAATGCTGCATCTAATGCTTTTTTACGGTCGTTCATATTTCTCCTAGATTTTTGGGTTTGTTAATTGGGGTTTGTTATTTTTTTAGTAAGTTAAGCATGGTTTGACCAAGTGAAGCAGGACTGTCAGCAACTGCAACGCCGGCTGATTTCATGGCTTCAATTTTGCCTTCCGCGCCACCTTTTCCACCAGAAATGATCGCACCGGCATGACCCATTCTGCGTCCTTCAGGAGCAGTGCGGCCAGCGATGAAGCCAACAGTTGGCTTGCTGCGACCTTTTTTAGCTTCTTGTCTTAAAAATTCTGCAGCTTCTTCTTCATCAGTTCCGCCGATTTCGCCAATCATGATCATGGCTTGAGTTTCAGGATCAGATAAGAATAAGTCTAAGCAATCGATAAAGTTGGTGCCGTTAACTGGATCGCCACCAATTCCGATACAAGTAGTTTGGCCCAAGCCAGCTTTAGTAGTTTGGTGAACTGCTTCATAAGTTAAAGTTCCTGAGCGAGAAACGATGCCAATTGACCCTTTTTTGTGGATGTGTCCCGGCATGATACCGATTTTGCATTCATCTGGAGTGATAATGCCCGGGCAGTTTGGTCCAATTAATCTCGATCTCGAGCCAGCTAAAGCTTTTTTAACTTTAACCATATCAAGAACTGGGATGCCTTCAGTGATGCAAACAATAAGCTCGATTTCAGCTTCAATTGCTTCTAAAATGGCATCAGCTGCGAATGGAGGCGGAACGTAAATTACTGAAGCATTGGCATCGGTTTTTTTTCTGGCATCAAAAACAGTGTCAAAAACTGGAAGACCTAAATGAGTGGTGCCGCCTTTTCCGGGAGTAACGCCGCCGACCATTTTGGTTCCGTAAGCAGCTGCTTGTTCAGAGTGAAAAGTGCCTTGAGCTCCAGTGAAGCCTTGGCAGATAACTTTGGTATTTTTATTAACTAAAACTGACATTGGTTTTAAAAATTAGTTTGAAATTTCGGCAGCTTTAACTGCTTGTACAATTTTTTGTGCAGCATCTGCAAGGTCATCAGCTGGAATTACAGCTAAGCCAGATTTGGCGATGATTTCTTTGCCAAGTTCTACGTTGGTTCCTTCAAGACGAACAACTAAAGGAACGCTTAAGTGAACTTCTTTTGCTGCTTCAAGAATGCCGTTAGCGATGATATCGCAACGCATGATGCCACCGAAAATATTCACCAAAATTCCTTTTACGTTAGTATCAGAAAGAATGATTTTGAAAGCTGCGGTAACTTTTTCGCGAGTTGCACCGCCGCCAACGTCTAAGAAGTTTGCTGGAGATGAGCCATAAAGTTGGATAATATCCATAGTAGCCATTGCGAGACCGGCGCCGTTAACCATGCAGCCAATTTTACCATCCATTTTAATATAGTTTAGATCATATTTAGAAGCTTCGATTTCAAGAGGCTCTTCTTCATCTAAATCACGAAGCACTTTGATATCGTCATGACGTTGTAGCGCATTATCGTCAAAATTAATTTTAGCATCTAAAGCGATGATTTCGCCTTCGGTAGTTTCAACTAAAGGATTAATTTCGATTTGTGAACAATCAGTTTCGGTGAAAGTTTTATATAAAGCGAAAATCAATTTAGAGAATTTTTTCAAAGTTTCGCCAGAAAATCCAAGGGCAAAACCTAATTTACGAGTGTGGCAAGATTGAATTCCCGAAGCAGCATCAACAACAACGGTGATTATTTTTTCAGGATGCTTTTCAGCAACTTCTTCGATTTCAACGCCACCTTCGGTTGATGCCATGAAAACGATGGCTTTGGTTTTGCGATCAACTACTACTGATAAGTAATATTCTTTTTTAATGCTTGAACCAGCTTCAACATAAAGTCTTTTAACCAATCTGCCTTCAGGGCCAGTTTGGTGAGTGATCAAAGTCATTCCTAAAATTTGCAAAGCTTTTTCTTTAACTTCTTCAACTGATTTTACAACTTTAACGCCACCCCCTTTTCCGCGACCACCAGCGTGGATTTGAGCTTTAACAACGAAAATTTTATTTCCAGCAGCTTCTAATGCTTTTGCAGCTTCAACTGCTTCAGGAACTGAAAAGGCTGGATGACCTTCAGGCACGGCAACGCCGAATTTTTTAAGCAGACTTTTAGCCTGATATTCGTGGATATTCATTTGTAAGTTTGATTTTGAAATTGAAACTATTTTAGGTGTCCAAATCGAAGGGCGCGTACAATAAATTTCAATTTTAACTTGGCAATCACATAATGAAAAATATCTTGGTGACAAGGGCGAAAGATCGGGCAAAAGAAATGCTTAAAGTCATTGAACAAGAAGGATTTACAGCGCTTTGTGAGCCGCTTTTTTCGGTTAAAAAAATTTTCTCAGATCAAAAAATACCAAGAGAAATTTCTGCTATCATAATAAGTAGTTTAAATGCTTGTGATGCTGCAATTGATTTTGGATTACCAAAAAATGTGAAAATTTTTGTTGTGGGAAAAAAATCGGCACAAAAATTAATCGAATCTGGTTTTACAAATATTGAATTTGCACCAAAAAATTCCGCAGAATCTTTGTTAAATTTAATCATTAAATCTGAAGAAAATAAATCGTCATCAATTCTTTATTTTCATGGTTCAATTGTGAGTTTAGATTTTAAAAAAGAATTAGAAAAATTGGGTTTTAAAGTAGAAAATATTTTAGCTTACAAAACTCAAGAACTGCCAAATTTTTCTGATGAATTATTGCAATTTGTTAAAAATAATTCTTTCGCACAAGTTTTACTTTTTTCGCAAAATAGCGCCAAAATCTTTTTTAAATTAGCCGCCAAGCACAATCTGCTTGAATATTTTAAAGACGCGCAGCTACTATGTTTAAGTGAAAAGATTCTTCACGATGTAAGAAATTATGGCTTCACCAATTCTGCAACTTTTGATCAATTTCCAATTTTAAATAATTTTTATGACTGAAAGCTTAGACGCAAAAAATCAGGAAAATAAAAATAACAGCACCAAAAAAACACAAAGTTTTTTGACAAAATTAATCATTTTAGTATCACTAATTTTACTTGGTTATTTTGGCTTTAAATATTGGCAGGTAAAAGCGGCGCAGAAACAAGCAGCTAAGTCTCTAGTTGAAAAATATGATAATGTTGACAGTGAGATTTTTGATCTTTCCTCAGATCACGAAGAAGCCGATTCACATGGTTTGGCCGATATAACGGTGAATGAATTAAAAGAAAAAGGTGCGGAATTTATTTATCAAATGTTGCTAAAAAATCAGGTGCAAATTACTGATTTAAGAGAGCAAATTTTAGTGCTTAAAAACGATGTCCAAAAATATAAAAATCAGGAAAGAATCGGTAAATTAATTTTTACTTATGTTGATTTGAGACAAAAAATTTCGGCCGGAAAATCATCGTCAGAAGAGTTTAAAAATTTTGAAATGCTGGCTTCTTTTGATGAAAATTTGCAAGCGAAAATTGCCCAATTAAAACCATTATTGCCAAATTTGCAGGGCAGAGAAAAATTGAACAAAAGCTTTTCTGCTCTAATTCCAAAACTTATTGCTGCTAAAAACTTTAATCCTGATGGCGGTATTCTTTCTAAAATTCGTTACAATATTTCCAAGCTCATAATTATCAGAAGAATTGATGATAAAAATCTGGGCGATATTGATGCGACACTTACCAAAGTTGAAAGGCTTTTACGTGAAGAAAATTATCAAGATGTTCTCACTTCTCTTCTCTCTCTCGATGCTAATTATCACGAAATTCTAAAAGGATTTTTGGATGAATTAAGTGTTTCTGCGGAAGCGCAAAAAATTGATGGAGATATTTTAAATTACCTAAAAAGTCTGACCTAATATGTTTGCAATTTTATGGTTTTTATTCATTGCTGTTGCCCTTTCAACCTTGTTGGTTTGGATGCTGGATAATAATGGCAATGTCGTTATAAATTGGCTTGGGCATGAGGTTCAAACTGATATTTTAACGGCGATTTTATTGTCGTTTTTGGCAGCGGTTTCTATTATTGCTTTATCTTATTTGTTGACCCGAATTTTTGCGATTCGCTTTCCCAATCTTTTAAAATTATTTTCCCGCAAAAGTTATATAAGGCGTTTGGAAAAATTAGTGCACAGACATCACAAAGCCTACGATATCATGGCGCAGTTGATGTTGGCGTTGGAAGTTGATGATGAAAAATCAGCAAAAGAACTACATAAAAAATTTTCCAAATTAATTAAAAATCCAGCGTTAAATAATTTTTTTCTCGGAAAAATAGCTTTTGATAAAGCTGATTTTTCAAAATCCGGCGAAATCTTTTCTAAATTTGGCGATAATAAAAATGCTAGAATTTTAGTGCTGAAATCAAAGCTAGCATTGGCTTTGCAAAGGCAAGATGAAACTCAAGCGATTGCTTATGCTAAACAAATTTTGTCGCTGAAAAAAGACAATGTTCAGGCGGCGCAAACTTTGTTTGGACTTTATAAAAAATGCGGTTTGTGGCAAGAAGCTAAGGCTTTAATTTCGGAATATGGTTCAGATAAATTTAAAGATGAGTTACAAAAAAGAGATCTAGCTATAATCAATAATGCTCTGGCTTTAGAAGCTTATCAAGCCAAGAAATTTCTTCAGGCAATCAAATATGCAAAAATTGCTTTAAAAGCGGAAAACCAGTTTTTACCGGCGCAGGAAATTCTTTTAAAATCATGGTTAAAATTGGGTTTTGCTTTTAAAACAACTTGGCAAATTAAGAATTTGTGGCGTGAAAATCCGAATTTAATTTTTGCTGAAATTTATGATTTAACTAATCGCAAATATTCTGCCAAAAATCGTATTAAAGCGACTAAAAAATTGGCTGAAATTAATGATGAAGCGGGAATTGGTAAATTAGCAATTGGTCTTGTAGCCTTCAGAGCCGGAGCTTTTCAAGTTGCAAAAGAATTTTTGCATTTGTCGCTACTTCGCCAAAAAACTTATCGCGCTTATAAGCTTTTGGCATTTACTGAAAAGAATTTAGGCAATGAAGAAGAGTTTAAAAAGAATATTGCTAAAGCGAAAATGATGATGCCAGACGATCATTACGTTTGTAATAATTGTGGTTATTTAAGTTCGAGATGGAGCGCTAATTGTAAACCTTGCGGCAGTTATGATTCGATGGAATGGCATTCCTAAAAAAATAAAATCTATTGCGAATGCAGTGATTTAATTTCCACGTAGTAATTCAAAAAAAACTAACAAATATGAATAATAATCTATCTAAAATTATCGAAACTGCTTTTGAAAATAGAGCTGAAATAAATCAATTAACAAAAGGTGAAATACGCGATGCAGTTAATGAAACACTAGCTTTGCTTGATCGCGGTGAAATCAGAATCTGTGAAAAACAAAATGATGTTTGGCAAGTAAATCAATGGATCAAAAAAGCGATTTTACTTTCTTTTCGTCTTAACGATAATTTTTTAAGTAAGCACACAGTAACTACAGGAGATGCTTTAACTTATTTTGATAAAGTTCCTCTAAAATTTAGCAATTGGAAAGAAGAAGATTTTAAGCAAGCTGGTTTCCGCGTGATTCCGGGTGCTGTAGTTCGCTATTCGGCATATATTTCTAAGAATGCAGTTTTGCTACCATCATTCGTAAATCTTGGCGCTTATGTTGGCGAAGGCACCATGATTGACACTTGGGCGACAGTTGGTTCTTGTGCTCAAATTGGTAAAAATTGTCATATTTCTGGCGGTGCCGGAATTGGTGGCGTTCTTGAGCCTTTACAAGCAAATCCGGTAATTATTGAAGATGATTGTTTTATCGGTGCGCGTAGTGAAATTGCTGAAGGCGTAATTGTGGAAAAAGGTTCGGTAATTTCAATGGGCGTTTATATTGGAGCTTCAACAAAAATTATTGATCGTGAAACTGGAGAGATTTTTTATGGTCGCGTTCCGGCTTACTCTGTTGTGGTTCCGGGAAATATTGCTTCCACAAAAGGCGATAAAAATGTTTCGCTTTATGCGGCGGTAATTGTGAAAAAAGTTGATGAAAAAACTCGTTCTAAAACTTCGGTTAATGAGTTGTTGAGGGATTAATTAAATAAATTGAGTTCGGGTAAAACACAAAAATAACAAACAAAATTTAATGATCTTCGACGCCAAATTTTTCACCCTTATAACTTTCATCATTATTAACTTTCTGATTCTTTTTACAATCAGAGCCCGCACTACTATTATCACCAGCCTTATTATTGCTCACTTAATTGCGGTTCTTTTTTTCAGCCTTTCAATTTCAAATTATAATTCTTTCAAAGAAATTGTGCTGTCTTTAATCATCTATTCTATGGTGATTTTATTCCTGATTTCCAATTATAACCCAATTTATTTAACCGACAACCAGACCAATAAAATCAACGAATCTCACTCATCTTTATTTATAGTTCCGATAATTTCCGCCGGCATTTTGATAATTTTTTGTGCAGTTTTTTTAATTACTAAAAACATTCCCGATATTTCTAACGTCATTCATGAAAAGGAAGCAGAAAAGCAAAATGAAATCATCAGAAACCCAATGATTCTGCCGTCTTACGCAGTTCACATCGCCGTTAAAAAATTTTATTTAGGAAAAAAATTTGAAGATGATTGGTCAGATAAAACTTACGCTGAAATTGAATTAAATGAAAAAAAACGAGCGCGCTTAAAAGATAAATTATCGGACAATTTTTTATTAAAACGCTCTTCCGATGTAATTTTAATTATAGTTGCTGTAAGCACGAGTTTGCTGCTTTTGGGAAATAAAAAAACTGAAAAAAATTCATGAGTCTTTATAAAATTTTTCGTCCCGCAATTTTTAAAATTGAACCAGAAACTGCGCATAATTTGGCAATTGATTTGCTGCGTTTTTTACCAAATGCCTCGTCACTTTTTTGTCTAAATAAAAATTATGAAAATTTACACACCAAGTTGTGGAACCTTGATTTTACTAATCCAATTGGCATGGCAGCCGGTTTTGACAAAAATGCCGCAGTTGCTCTAACGTTAGAAAAATTTGGTTTTGGATTTGTTGAATGCGGAACGGTTACACCTTTGGCGCAAATTGGAAATCCGCAACCAAGAATTTTTCGACTACAACAAGATCGGGCAATTATAAATCGTTTGGGATTTAATAATTTAGGTGCGGAAAATTTTGCTAAAAATATTGATGAAATTTTGCCAAAAATTTCAGTGCCGTTGGGGATAAATATTGGCAAGAATAAAGATACTGAAGACGCGATTTCGGACTATCTTTTGCTGCTACAAAAATTTTATGAAAAAGCTTCGTATATTACGGTTAATATTTCGTCACCTAATACTAAAAATTTGCGTGATTTGCAAAATGAAAATCAGCTCGATTTATTTTTGAGTGAAATCATAAAAAAGAAAAATGAGCTTAAAAATAGCAGTCAAAAAAATATACCAATATTGCTTAAAATTGCGCCAGATTTGACTTTAAGTGAGATAGAAACAATTGCAGAAGCTGTAATTAAAAATGCAGTCGATGGAGTAATTATAAGCAATACAACAATTGACCGTAATCTAAATTTGCAAAGTACATACGCTGCTGAAAGTGGTGGTTTAAGCGGCCAGCCGCTTTTTGCAAAAGCTAATGAAGTCTTGAAGAATTTTTACAAATTAACTCAAGGCAAAATTCCTTTAATCGGCGTTGGCGGAATTGCTTCAGCGCAAGATGCTTATGAAAAAATCAAATGTGGCGCTGCAATGGTACAAATTTATTCAGCTTTTATTTACGAAGGTTTTGGTTTGGTCGAAAGAATCAAAAAAGATCTTAGCGAAATGGTAAAAAAAGATGGCTTTAAAAACATTACCCAAGCCGTGGGCATAAAATCTAATTCTTAATTTAAGATAGAAATAGTTCATCTTTTTAGAAATAGTTCATCTCCTAAGGGATAATTATCTCTCTTTATAGTATGTGATTTGTTTGAATTAACTTAAATGCTGCGATTAGTTTTTGCTTTGGATATTCGGCGTAGGAAATCAAATTTGACATTGAAAAGAATATGCTTAGGATGCCCTCAAATCCTGCCTTTATCAGTGTTTGCAACAAATCCAAAACAAGAAAAAATTAAGAAAATATGACAAATCTAACTAAATTCAGAGACTTAGGTCTTTCTGAAATGATGCTTAACTCTTTGCACAAAAAAGGCTTTGAAGAGCCGACTCCAATTCAAGCCAAAACAATTCCATTTCTCCTTGCCAATAAAAAAGATTTAATCGGCAAAGCGCAAACCGGAACCGGTAAAACCGCGGCTTTCGGCATTCCGATCATTGAAAATATTGTTCCCGATTCCAAAAGAGTTCAGGCAATTATTCTTGCTCCAACTCGCGAATTAGCAATTCAAGTTGCGGAAGAATTGAGTTCTTTTGCTGAAGAGCAAAAAACCAGAATCATCGCAGTTTATGGCGGTCAGCCAATTGAGCGTCAAATTTCTCGTTTGCAACGCGGTGTTGATATTGTTGTTGGAACTCCGGGACGTATTTTGGATCATTTAGAACGCAAAACTTTAGATATTTCCAAAGTTTCTTACATCGTTTTGGATGAAGCAGATGAAATGCTAAATATGGGTTTCATTGATGATATTGAAGCAATTCTAAAAGCCGCACCAAAAGAGCGTAGAACCGTTCTTTTCTCTGCTACAATGCCAGAACATATCGAGCGTTTAGCTAAGAAATATATGAATGAATATGAAGTAATCGCGGTCGCTAAAGACAATGTTAGTAAAGCCAATATTCAGCAAATTTATTTTGAAGTTCCTCAATCCGATAAATTCGAAGCCTTATTTAGAATTATCGATGTTGAAGAAAGTTTTTATGGCTTGGTTTTTTGTCGTACCAAAGTTGATGCTGATGAAATTTCACACAAGTTGGCAAATCGCGGATGCAGAGCTGAAGCGATTCACGGCGATCTTTCGCAAGGTCAAAGAGAAAAA
This sequence comes from Rickettsia typhi, assembly GCA_945862455.1. Lineage (GTDB taxonomy): Bacteria > Pseudomonadota > Alphaproteobacteria > Rickettsiales > UBA1997 > UBA2645. The sequence goes on from CAMAXU010000001.1 coordinate 27,209, forward strand.
GTTTTACAAAAATTCCGTGCTAAAAAAATCACCGCTCTCGTTGCAACTGACGTTGCGGCGCGTGGTATTGATATCGATAATTTGACCCACGTAATCAATTATTCTTTGCCTCAAGATCCTGAAAGCTATGTTCACAGAATTGGTCGTACAGGCAGAGCTGGTAAGTCGGGAATTGCGATTACTTTGATTACTCCGTCAGAATATCGTAAATTGGTTTCGATCCAAAGAATGTCAAATATGACAATCACGAAGCAAAAAGTTCCTAATGTTTCGGAAGTAATTGAGAGCAAAAAACAACGTATCAAAAACTCGCTTTTAGAAATTATTTCTGCCGGAAACTTCGGTGATCTTGAAGTGATTTCGGAAGAAATTCTCGCTGAAACTTCTGATCCAAAAGTTGCGATTTCAGCTTTGTTGAAATTAGCCTTTAAAGACGAGTTGAACGAAAAAAGTTACAGCGAAATCAATGAATACAGTAAAAACAAAGACTACTATTACGACGACCGCGGCATGAGCGGCAAGCCAATTGGTGATCAAGGTCGTAGAAGCTATGTTGACCGCAAGGGAACAGCTCGCCTATTCATCGCCAAAGGCCGTGCTGATAATATGGATCCGAAAGCATTGGTGAGTTTCATTCAAAGAGAAACTGGTGTTGATCAACGTCACATCGATGATGTGAAAATGTTTGACGCTTTTTCCTTTTTTGCAGTTCCGTTTGAAGATGCGGAAAAAGTTCTTCATGTTTTTCAAAAACAATCTGGTGGAAAAAGATCTTTGGTTACTAGGGCGAAAGATAAGAAGTAGGAGTCGAAATAAGAAGATAATAAAAAAAGCCGGCTTCCATGAAAATGGAAGACCGGCTTTTTTTATTCTCTTTACCTAAGAAAGCCCGTCGTTATCCTGAGGGACTATGTTAAGGCATGGTGAGCACGGTTGGAATCGAACCAACGACCACCTAATTAAAAGTCAGGTGCTCTACCGACTGAGCTACGTGCTCGTTTAATTGCGAAGTTTTTTTAAGTAACAACTTGCGACAAAGAAACAATTCTAAAATCATCTTTGGGAAATTTCTAAGACGTGTTTACGATTGTCTTAAAAACGAGCGGCGCATTAAAGTTATGAAAGTTAAAAATGCAAACAATTTTGTAGAAATCTTTAGAAGCCCGATTTATCTAGGGTTGAGAAAGGATGATTTTGCGATGTGTAATACCAATCCCATCTTTAATTAGTTTTTCTAACTTCATCTTTTTGATCTAAAATTTAGAAGAAAAACCTTTTGTATATCATGATACAGACGGTTTTTCTTCTAAATTTATCCTCAAAAATATTTCGTTAAAAAAACTAATTAAAGATGGGATTTGGTATAATAAAAATTCAAATCTTAAAAATGAAAAACAAAGTCTTAACAATAATCCCTGTTCGCCTTGCTTCAACGCGCTTGCCTAACAAACCGCTGGCTGATATTTGTGGTAAAAGCATGATCCAAAGAGTTTATGAACAAGCTCTAGCTGCTGATTTGGGCGATGTTTTGATTGCTTGTGATGGTGAAGAAATTGCTAATGAAGTAAAAAAATTCGGTGGAAAATTTGTAATTACCGATCCCAAACTGCCATCAGGAACTGATCGTATTTACGCTGCCTATACAACATATGCACAAAATAATTGCGATGTAATTATAAATTTACAAGGCGATTTGCCAAATATTGATCCGCAAGTTATTCGTGCCGCTGCTGAAGCTGCTTTGCAAAATGATTGTGATTTTGCCACAGTTGCTTCCAAAATTAAAAATGAATCTGAAATTACTAACCCGAATGTCGTAAAAATCGCCATCGCTTTTAAGGAAAAAAACTTAGGTCGCGCACTTTATTTTTCACGCTGCGCAATTCCTTATTCCAAAACTAACACAGCAGATTTTTACCATCACATCGGAATTTATGCTTATAAAAAAACTGCTTTAGAAAAATTTGTAAAGCTCGCGCCATCAACTCTCGAGCAGCGCGAAAGCTTGGAACAGCTTCGGGCTTTGGAAAACGATATGAAGATTTTTGTAAAAATTGTTGATGCTCATCCGCTTTCAGTTGACACTAAAGAAGATTTAGAGGTTGTTACAAAATTGATTGCAAAAGCGTAAATTAATGAGCATTAAAAAAAATAAAAAAACTATCGGATGGAAAGAGTGGTTCGGGCTTGATTGCATAAGTCTGCCGGCGATTAAAGGCAAGATTGATACCGGGGCTAAAACCTCATCTTTACACGCATTTAACATTGAGAGTTTTTACATCGAAAATGTTGAATATGTGAAGTTCGATATCCATCCTTTGCAAAAAAATAAAAAGCTGGTGCGCACTTGTATGGCAAGGGTTATTGATCGTAGAATGGTTTCAGATTCGGGTGGGAAAAAAGAAAAAAGATATGTAATAAAATCGGCATTACGAATTGGTGAAGTAAAAATTACAATTGAATTAACCCTCGCCAATCGTGATACCATGACGTTTCGTATGCTGCTTGGACGTGATGCGGTTAAGCAAACGAAAATGCTGGTAGATGCTTCAAAAGCTTTTGTGCAAGGTAAATCAAAAAGAAAAGAAATTCTGAAACTTTATAATTCGACCACACCCTGTTTAGACTTACGCAAATTATGAAAATTATACTTTTGGCTTCCAATCCTAATCTTTATTCTAACTTACGCATTGTTGAGGCGGCAAAAAAACGTGGACATGAAGTTGAGTTTGTAAATGTCGGCGAATGCTACATAAAAGTGGCCTCAAATGCTTGTGAAATTTTTTACGACGAAGGAAAAAAACTGGAAAATGTGGGCTATATTATTCCGCGCATCAAGCCGGCGATGACATTTTATGGAACTTCAATCGTCAGGCAGTTTGAAGTGATGGGTGTAAATTGTTTGAATGGGTCAGAAGCTATTACTAAATCAAGAGACAAACTCTACACTCTTCAAATCCTTGCTCAGCATGGATTAAATGTTCCAATCACCAGCTTTGCTAATTCATCTTACGACACTAAAGATTTAATTAAACTGGTTGGAAGCGCGCCATTAGTGGTTAAATTATTGGAAGGAACTAAAGGTGTCGGTGTGGTTTTAGCTGAAACAAATAAGGCAGCAGAAAGTGTAATTAATGCTTTCCGCAGTTTGAAAGCTGATATTTTGGTGCAACATTACATCAAAGAATCAAAAGGTCAGGACATCAGATGTTTCGTGGTTGGCGGCAAAGTCATCGCTTCAATGGAGCGCACTGCCCAAGAAGGTGAATTTCGTGCCAATATTCACCTCGGCGCAACTGCCAAAGCAATTGATGTAACTCTAGAGGAAAGTGAATTGGCAATTAGAGCGGCGAAAGTTATTGGTCTTGAAATTGCTGGTGTTGATATGGTTCGCTCTAGTTCAGGTCCAAAAATTCTTGAAGTAAATTCTTCTCCCGGTTTGGAAGGAATTGAAAGCGCCACCGGCATTGATATCGCAGCCAAAATGATCGAATATTTAGAAGGAAAATAATGAAAAAGCTCGACGCTAAAAAAATCTTTAATGGTCAATGTGATTTTCTTTTTGGCGCTCACAATTATTTGCAAATTGAAGCTTCATCTCATCCTGAAATCGCCTTTATTGGCGCTTCCAATGTTGGAAAATCAAGTTTGATAAATGCGTTAGTCGGAAAAAAAATCGCCATTGTTTCAACAACTCCCGGACGCACGCGCCAGCTCAATTTTTTTAAAGTTGCCGATGGTTTTACCCAAAGTTTTTCCGAAGGATTTGTTTTAGTTGATATGCCGGGTTACGGATTTGCTAAAGCCAGCGCTAAACATATGGAGCATTGGCAAAAAACCGCTTTAGAATATTTGATGAAACGCCCAAATTTAAAGCGTTTATATTTATTGGTTGATCCGGTTAAAGGCTTGAAAGAAGCCGATCGCGACATGATTAACATGCTTAACGCCGTTGCAGTTTCTTTCCAAATTGTTCTGACAAAAACTGATAAAATGAATAAAGAAGAACAAGCAAAAGCGGAAGAAAAAATTCTCAAAGAAATTGTAAAATGGCCAGCAGCGCATCCGAAAGTTATTATTTCAAGCAGTTCTAAAGGCTACGGAATAAGGGATGTACAAGATTCGATCGTAGAAGTTTTGCAGCATTTATGAAATTCATTTTGATAATTATTTTTACAAGTTTGGTGATTTTGCTACTGGTATTTTTACTAAATGCCGCTACGTTTAATGGCATCAAAACCCCTCTAAATAAACAGCTTTCTCCTGAAAAGAATGAAAAAAAATCTTAAAAATTCTGCGCTACCAAAATCAGCGATGGGTCTAACCCCCAAACAAATTGTTGATGAATTAAATCGCTATATTGTTGGTCAAAAAGAAGCTAAAAAATCTGTAGCTATCGCACTTCGCAATCGTTATCGCCGTAAGTTAGTGGCATCACCTTTGCGCGAAGAAATTGTGCCAAAAAATATTTTAATGATCGGGCCAACAGGCTGCGGAAAAACTGAAGTAGCACGTCGTTTAGCCAAGCTTGCAAATGCACCATTTATTAAAGTTGAAGCAACAAAATTTACTGAAGTTGGTTACGTTGGACGCGATGTCGATTCAATCATTCGCGATTTGGTTGAAGTTGCGATCAAATCAATCAAAAATGAAATGAAAAAAGAAGTGCAAGAAAAGGCTGAAAAACAGGCAAAAAAAAGAATTTTAAAAATTTTAGTTGGTGAAAATGCGATTGATGAAACCAGAGAAAAATTCTCACAAATGCTTGATAATGGCGAGTTGAACGAGCGTGAAATTGAAATTGAAGTTCTGGATAATGGCTCTTCAATGTCGACTAGTTTTGACATTCCGGGTGGTCAAGTTGGCATGATAAATATTGGCGAAATGTTAGGTAAAGCAATTGGCGGTGAAAAAACCAAAAAATCTCACATGACAGTTGAAGACGCGCTTAAAACCTTGATCGAAGAAGAGTCGGACAAAATGATTGATGAAGATAAAATCATCAAAAATGCCATGAAGTCAGTTGAAAATGATGGCATAGTTTTCATCGATGAAATTGATAAAATTTGCGCTCGTGGCGGAAATAAAGGTTCAGGATCTGATGTTTCGCGCGAAGGCGTGCAGCGCGATTTGCTGCCTTTGGTCGAAGGAACTGCAATTGCGACCAAATATGGCATCGTAAAAACTGATCATGTTTTATTCATCGCTTCTGGCGCATTTCATGTTACTAAACCATCAGATTTATTGCCGGAATTGCAAGGTCGCTTTCCAATCCGCGTGCAATTAAAACCGCTAACCGAAGAAGATTTAATGCGCATTTTAACTGAGCCAGAATCGAGTTTGATTAAGCAATATGTAGCCTTGATTGGCGTTGAAAATGTGAAGTTAAATTTCACCGAAGACGGCACCAAAGAAATTGCAAAAGTTGCTTTCAAGGTTAATGGCGAAATTGAAAATATCGGCGCGCGTCGTTTGCACACAATGCTGGAGAAGATTCTTGAAGATATTAGTTTTGACGCAACAGATATGAAAAAAGGCAGCGAAATTGTGATTGATAAAAAATATGTTGATGAACATTTAGGTGATTTGGTTTCTGGAAAAACCGATCTTTCGAAATTTATATTATAATTCGCATAGATCCTGAAAACGAGTTCAGGATCTATAAAAACTTAACTAAACTTTAAAAATGATTCCTCGCTATTCCCGCTCGGAAATGACCAAAATTTGGTCGCAAGAAAATAAATATAATATCTGGTTTGATATCGAGATTTACGCGCTCGAAGCCCTAGAAAAACTTGGCGCTCTTGCAATAACTTTTTTTGTTTTGTTGAAAGTTTTTATCAACTAAATTTATGTCAATCCAAAAAACTCTCAAAAAAAGTGATAAATTTCTAATCGCAACTCCTTCGCAAACAGAAATGTTTGAAAAATATACCACCAAAGAACGAGTTGCCCAAATGCATCAAAAATACTCGCTTGAGGGCTATAAATTTATCGATCTTTTTGCTGGAATTGGTGGAATTAGAACTGCGTTTGATCGACTTAAAGCAGAATGCGTTTTTGCTTCCGAATGGGATAAACACAGCCAAATAACCTACGAAGCCAACTTTAAACATAAGCCTTTTGGCGATATCACCAAAATTGCAGCCCAAGAAATTCCTGCTTTTGACATATTATTAGCGGGCTTTCCTTGCCAACCATTTTCAAACGCTGGTCATAAAAAGGGCTTTGAAGATACTCGTGGCACTTTGTTTTTTGATATTTGCAGAATTGTTGAATTTCATAAGCCGCAAGTTCTTTTACTAGAAAACGTCAAAGGTTTTAAAAGCCACGATAAGGGCAAAACTTTTGCTACGGTTAAAAAAACTTTAGAAAATTTAGGATATCACGTTCACGCGCAAATTCTTAATTCAAAAGATTTTGGCGTGCCACAAAACCGCGAAAGAATTTATATCGTGGCTTTTAAAAATTTTGTTAAATTTAACTTTCCATTGCCGCTCGAAAAGCGCGTTAATCTTGGCTCTATAATGGAAAAAGAAGTTTTGGATAAATACACAATTTCTGACAAAATATGGCAAGGTCATCAACGCAGAAAGCTAGAGCACCAAAAAAAAGGCAATGGTTTTGGTTATTCAATTTTTAACGAAAATTCACCTTACACCAGCACAATTTCGGCAAGATATTACAAAGACGGTTCAGAAATTTTGATTGAACAAAAAAACAAAAATCCCAGAAAATTAACGCCGCGCGAAGCCGCAAGACTTCAGGGTTTTCCAGAAGATTTTATAATTTCTGCCAGCAACGTTCAAGCCTATAAACAATTTGGCAACAGCGTTTCGGTTCCGGTTTTAGAAGCCATCGCCTTAGAAATTAGCAAATCTTTAGCAAAAAAATAATGAAAATAGAAAAATTAAAAATCGAAAGCCAAAAGCTAGATTTGAATTTAAAATTTTACTTAATTTTAAAAAATTTAGTGAAAGCAAAGCTTGCAGAGTCACAGATTTACAGCCTTTTAGAAAAAATATCTTTGGGCGTTAATTGGTTTGAGGCGATAAAAAATATTAAAAAAATTCAAGCAACAGAAGCTTTGGAGCTTTTATTTGAGCAACTAGATTTCGAAAATGATTTAGAAATTCTTGTCTTTGGTTTAAAACTTTACCTTTGCAAAGACTTGCTTTTGAAAGAAGCAAAAATCAGCGATATTACAAATATTGATAAGTTAAAAATTTTAGATCCTTTATCTTTGGGATATGATAAAATTTCAGTCCAAAAGCCCTACCAAACAAGGGTTAACGGGGCTTTGTTGGCTCTTTTATTTTTCGAAAAATTAGAAAAAAGCCAAACTAATTTTATGTCACAAGACGCCGCCGATTTTGTAAGTGGTCTTTCCGAAGTTGTGATTAAGCTAAAAAAACAAGGGCTTGAGCCAAATCAAATTTTTATGTTGATGTTTTCTGAAAGCATAAATCAGTCTATCATTTCTGATTCTGGATTGAATTACGAAGATAGAATTTTGATTGTGCTTAAAAAAATTGGAATCGATGAAAAAAATATTAAAAAAACTCATGATAAAAACGACCGAAGCACCGAGTTTGATTTTTTCTTTGAAATAGACAAAAGAAGCTACGGCATTGGCGCAAAAAGAACTCTTCGAGAAAGATATAAGCAATTTATCAAAACTGCTCAAATGAGTAAAATAGATGTTATGATTCAAATTACTCTTGGATTGGATTTAAACGAAGAAAAGGCAAAAATAATTAACCAAAATGGTGTTTATCTTTTTGTTGCAGACGAAATCTACGAATCGAGAACTTTTTTGCATAAGTTAGAAGGGGTTTATTCGGTAAAAAATTTTAACATCGAAACCCTTAAATCTCTCAAATAAAATTCATCTAATCAATTTTTCTAAAACATGATCCCTCGCTATTCCCGCTCGGAAATGACCAAAATTTGGTCGCAAGAAAATAAATATAATATCTGGTTTGATATCGAGATTTACGCGCTCGAAGCCTTAGAAAAACTTGGCGTTGCCGACAAAGGTTCCGCCTCGCGCATTCGCGAAAATTTCGCCAAAGCTGGTGGAAAATTTGATGCAGCTCGCGTTGATGAAATCGAATCTGTAACTAAGCATGATGTTATCGCATTTCTAACTCATTTGGCGGAATTAGTCGGCGAAAATTCGCGTTTCATTCATCTTGGAATGACCAGCTCCGACGTGCTTGATACTTGCCTTTCGGCGCAACTTTCGCAAGCTTCCGACATTTTAATTGATGATTTAGAAAGGCTTTTAAGCGCAATAAAAAAACGCGCTTTTGAACATAAAAACACCGTTTGCGTTGGTCGTTCGCACGGCATTCACGCTGAACCCGTGACTTTCGGATTAAAATTGGCGCGCTTCTACGCTGAATTTGAAAGAAATTTGCGCCGTTTAAAAGAAGCAAAAAAAGAAATTTCAGTTTGTGCAATTTCTGGCGCAGTTGGAACATTCGCCAATGTTGATCCTTTTGTGCAAAAATATGTCGCCCAAAAAATGGGTTTGGATGAAGAATCTGTTTCCAGCCAAATTATTCCGCGCGACCGCCACGCCGCTTATTTCGCGGTTTTGGGAGTTATTGCTTCATCAATCGAAAATCTGGCAATTGAAATTCGTCATTTACAACGCACTGAAGTTTTGGAAGCGGAAGAATTTTTCTCCAAAGGTCAAAAAGGCTCTTCAGCAATGCCGCATAAAAGAAATCCGGTTTTAAGTGAAAATTTAACTGGCTTGGCGCGCATGGTTAGAAGCGCGGTAATTCCGGCAATGGAAAATGTTGCCAGTTGGCATGAGCGCGATATTTCGCATTCTTCGGTGGAAAGAATGATCGCTCCGGACTCAACAATTACACTCGATTTTGCGCTTAATCGTTTGGTTGGCTTAATTGACAATCTAGTTGTTCACGAAAAAAACATGCAAAAAAACCTCGATAAATTAGGTGGTTTGGTTTTTTCACAACGCGTGCTTCTAACCTTGATTGAAGAGGCAAAAATCAGCCGCGAAGATGCTTATAAAATTGTACAAACCAATGCCATGAAAATTTGGGCTGGTGAAGCGACGAGCTTTTTAGAATTGTTAAAATCTGACCAAGAAATTGTTGATAAATTAGGTGTAAAAAAACTCGAAGAAATTTTCGACATAACCTATCACACCAAAAATATTGATCATATTTTTAAACAGGTTTTTAAAAGTTAATGCCAAGCAAAAATTACGACGTTGTAATTATCGGCGCAGGAGCTGCGGGCTTAATGTGCGCAGCGGTTGCGGGAAAAAGAGGTCGTAATGTTTTGTTGGTTGATCACGCCAAATCTGTTGGTGATAAAATCCGCATTTCAGGTGGCGGTAGATGTAATTTTACTAATCTTTTTACGACTGCGAAAAACTTCATTTCCAGCAATTCGCATTTTTGCGTTTCAGCTTTGCAACGCTTTACGCAGCATGATTTTATTGCGATGGTAAAAAAACATGAAATTGCTTTTCATGAAAAAACTTTGGGGCAATTATTTTGTGATGTTTCATCGCGCCAAATTATTGAAATGTTGCTCAAAGAATGTGCGGAAGGAAATGTTGAAATCCAGCTTGAGAGTAAGGTTGAGGAGATAAAAAAATCAGGAAATATTTTTGAATTAAAAATCAAAAATGAGGAAATAAATTGCCAATCTTTAGTTGTTGCAACTGGCGGACTTTCAATTCCAAAAATGGGCGCAACTGCTTTTGGATATGATGTGGCGCGCCAATTTGGATTAAAAATTATTCAAACAACTCCAGCTTTAGTTCCATTTACGCTTGATGAAAAAATGCTAAAAGAAACCGTAAATCTTGCCGGTGTTTCAGTCGATGCAATTGTTGCTTGTGGTAAAATAAGTTTTCGTGAAGCAATTCTTTTTACTCATCGTGGAATCAGCGGTCCAGCGATTTTGCAGGTTTCATCTTACTGGAAACATGGCGATAAAATTACCATAAATTTAGCACCCGAAATTGATGTTTTTATAAAAATTCAGGCAGAAAAAAAATCCAAACCAAAACAGGAATTACCAACATTTTTAGCAACATTTTTGCCAAAAAGTCTGGCAAATTATTTGGCGCAAAAAAGTGGATTTAGTGGAAATTTAGCTGATTTTTCGAACCAAAAATTAAAAGAAATTGCCAGTTTGGTAAATGCCTTTGAACTTACTCCAAGCGGTACTGAAGGCTATGCTAAAGCCGAAGTAACTTTGGGCGGAATTAATGTGGATCAAATTTCTTCTAAAACTTTTGAGGCAAAATTGGTGCCGAATTTATTTTTTATCGGCGAAGTTTTGGACGTAACTGGTTGGCTCGGAGGTTTTAATTTTCAATGGGCTTGGGCTTCAGGCAAGGCGGCGGGAGAAAATGTTTAAGATTATTTTGATGTATAAAAAAAGAGTATTGATGATTTTGTAACGCTCGCCACAATTAAAAAATCAATTAACAAAATAAAAATTAATATGTCAGAAAACAAAAAGACTGCAGAATTTAAGCCAGTAAAAAAACTTTCGCCATTTGTTAGCGATCCTTTCAACACTAGAGGCGGCAAAGGCGGCAAAGGAAATATTATGGCGGCTTCCGGAGTTAAAGGCGGCGGTAAAAAAATTAACGTTTCAACCCTTAAAAAAGGTGGCAGCGGCGGAGATCGTTAGTGAACTAAGCTCAGAATGACTATGCCAAATTAACTATCTATTGATAGAGCTAACGAAGTATTTTTGAGGAAAAATTGCGACTGGAAATGTAAGCTGTATCAAGTGATAGCTAATTTGGTACATGAGTTAGTTTGAAAAATTTTTGAGAAATAGCTCCATTTTTTTAATTATGCCTCATCCCGCATGTCTATGGGAAACGCGGGTAATTTAATTATTGTTAGATTTTTTTCTACTCACAAAATCAAGCGAAATCGAATTTACGCAATATCTGGCATTCTTATTCGTAAATCCTTCGCCATGAAAAATATGACCCAAATGCCCGCCACATTTTTTGCATAAAATCTCAATTCTTCTGCCATCGGCATCGGTAATTTTTGCAACCGAATTCGGAACTTCATCATCAAAACTTGGCCAACCGCAATGCGATTCAAACTTGTCTTCGCTAGTAAAAAGTTCGGCAGCGCATTGCTTGCAATGATATTTTCCTTCGCGTTTATTTTCATAAAGCTCGCCGCTAAAAGGCGCTTCAGTTCCTTTATGTAAAATCACATGCTCTTCTTGTGGACTTAATTTTTTTAAGTTCATAATTACCTAAATTCTTTAAAAAATTATTTGATTAAAATGCAGCATAAATCGCCAACAGAAATTCTCAAAACTACCTTTGGTTACGATAATTTTCGTGGCAATCAAGAAGAAATAATTAATCACGTAATTTCTGGCAATAATTGCTTTGTAATGATGCCAACGGGTGGAGGAAAATCTTTGTGTTATCAAATCCCAGCTTTGTATCGCGAAGGTTTGGCAATTGTGGTGTCGCCATTAATTGCTTTAATGCAAGATCAAGTTGGCGCTTTAAAAGAAGCGGGAGTAAACGCGGCGGCGATTAATTCGGGAATGACTTCCGAGCAAAATTGGCAAGTAAAAAAACAGATTCAAAATGGTGAGCTAGATTTACTTTACGTTGCGCCAGAAAGATTATTGATGGAAGAGTTTTTACAATTTTTATCGGAATTAAAAATTTCACTTTTTGCAATTGACGAAGCGCATTGCGTTTCACAATGGGGTCATGATTTTCGTCCGGTTTATACTGAGCTTTCGATTTTGGCAAAAAAATTTCCAAATGTGCCGCGAATAGCTTTGACAGCAACTGCAGACACTCCAACCAAAAAAGATATTGTGGAAAAACTGGGTCTAAAAAATGATCGGATTTTTACAGCCAGTTTTGATCGCCCAAATATAAATTACGCAATTGTGCCGCGCCAAAATAGTAAAAAACAATTGCTCGAATTCATCACAGAAAATCATCAAAATGACAGCGGAATTGTTTATTGCCTGTCGCGCAAAAATGTTGAAGAAACGGCGGATTGGATGAAGGAAGAAGGCTTTAATGTTTTTCCATATCACGCCGGAATGACGTCGGAAAAACGCCAGAAAAATTTAAAAAAGTTTTTGCTAGAAGATGCGGTAATCATGGTTGCAACCATAGCTTTCGGCATGGGAATTGATAAGCCAGATGTGCGTTTTGTGGCGCATATGAATGTGCCAAAAAATATCGAAGCCTATTATCAAGAAACCGGAAGAGCGGGGCGCGACGGGCTGCCAGCAAGCGCTTGGATGTCTTACGGACTTGCCGATATTGCAACTCAACGCAATTTTATTGAGGAATCAAACGCGCCAGAAAATCAAAAAAGAATTGAAAGGCAAAAGCTGAATTATTTGCTTGGTCTTTGTGAAGCTTCAACTTGTCGCCGCCAAATTTTGCTCGAATATTTCGGAGATTCCTGCGCACCTTGCGGCAATTGCGATAATTGCGCTCTCAAGCCCGAAACTTTTGACGCAACTATCGCGGCGCAAAAAGCAATTTCTTGTGTTCATCGAACCGGACAAAGGTTTGGCGTGGCTTATTTGATTGATGTTTTGCTTGGAGCGGATGATCAAAGAATCAAAAATTTTCAACATGATCAGCTTAGTGTTTTTGGTGTTGGAAAAGAATTTTCGAAAGTGGAATGGCAAAGTATTTTTCGCCAATTAGCGGCGATGAATTTACTAAAAGTTGACATTGTTGGACATGGCGGTTTGCAGATTACAGATGTGGGAAGAAAATTTTTGCAGGAAAAAAACATGCTGCAAATGCGAAAATATTCTGGGAAAATTAAAATTAAAACTGCTGCTAAAGTTAAGACTGGTCTGGCTTTGGATGGTGATTTTGAAAATGAATTATTTACAAAATTAAAAGCAAAAAGATTTGAAATTGCCAAAGCACAAAACATGCCGCCTTATGTTATTTTTCATGACAAGACTTTGCTTGAGATGATAAAAATAAAGCCGAAAAATTTGCAGGATATGCTGAAAATAAGCGGTGTCGGTGAGGCGAAAGTGCAGAAATATGGAGAAGTATTTTTGAATATTTTGCTTGGATAAAAATCGAATATTCGGTATTTCAGTTTTGTGAAAATCAAAATACAAAAAACCACGCCAATCCTAAAATTGACGTGGTTTTTTTATCTATAACCAAACTTGATTGAAGAAATCAATTTTTAAAAATCAAAAAATTATTGCGGATGCAGCGATTTAATGGCTGCGCAGCAATTCAAAATTTACCAAATTCGACAAAGTCGAATTTGATTTATCATTAATAATCTTTGCGATCATTTCTATATCCGCCACCGAAGCTATTGCCTCTGTTATCGTCTCTACTATCTCTTCTGCCTGAATTGCCGCCGAACCCGCCGCTATTTCTGCGATCAGAATTATTGCCGCCGCCGAATCCACCACTTCTGCGTTCGCCGCGATCGTTATTATTGCGGTCACCGAAGCTTCTGCGACCGTCATTTCTGCGTTCGCCGCCACGAGATGCATTTGGATCCTTCTTTTTAGCTTTAGAAACCAAAGGACGACCTTCGCCAGCTTTTTCTAAAAAGAAATCCAAGATCATGTCAGCATCTTCATGCGAAACTGCGAAAAATGAAAATGCATCTAAAATTTTTATGTTGCTAATCGAGCTGCCTTCAATTCCAGTTTGCGCTGAAATAAATTCAATTAATGAACCAGCATCCATTTCGTCATTGCGACCTTTGGCGATGAAAAGCTGAGTTTTGCTTTCATCATCTCTAAAATTGTTATTGCGGTTATTGTCGCGTCTTTCATAGCCGCGATTGTCATCACGCTCATTTGATTGGGAGTAATAATCGTTGCGATTGTCGCGCGAGTTGTAGTTATCGTTCATGTTATTTTTGAAATATTTATTTAATTGGGCTTAAATACTGTGATTGTAGTGATCGTGACATGAAGAAAGATGCGAATCGGGAATTTAAAACTAACAGATTGGCACCAACTGGTCATAACAAAACCATTCTTAAAGTGCTAGCAATAGCAGCTTAAGAATGGTTGGGACGGCAGGATTCGAACCTACGGATGGCGGTACCAAAAACCGCTGCCTTACCACTTGGCGACGTCCCAAAATATTCTCTGGTTGTATGAAGAAAATGATTCTAACAAAAAAGAGGGCGGTTTTTTAGGAGTTGGCTTTGCTGAAGTCAACAAGCTTTTAAAATTTTTGTTACAAAAAGCGTTTTAAAAGCTTCCTTGCAAGAGTAATTATTAAGCCAGTTTTCAATTGACAATCAGCAGTAAAATTCCATAAATTCTGGCGCTGTCGCAAATCAACTTTTTCGTCGAACTTTTCGCAATTCTAAATTTTTTGAAACGCACGTACATCTAGGTACGCTTACCTTTCAAAAAATTTAGAATCACAAAAATTTCTTAGAAAAACTTGATTTACGCGACAGCGCCATTCTAGAGCCCGTATTTAATCAATTTTTCATAAGTTATGAGCGATCTCCAAGAAATCATTAAGCTGTCAGATCAGATCACCAAAAATTCTGATTTATTAGTAAATAAAATCGCCGAACTTAGCTATTCTGCAGCTCACGGTGGCGGAATTGATCCATTTATTTTTGGTCTTACTGTTTTTATTTTAGCTTGTTTTGTCGGATATTTTGTAGTCTGGAAAGTTACTCCCGCACTTCACACGCCTTTAATGGCAGTGACTAATGCCATTTCTGGTGTAATTGTGGTTGGGGCTATGATTGCTCTTGGCTCGGTTAAGGATTTTTCTCTAATTTCAATTCTCAGCTTTTTTGCTATTGTAATTGCTTCAATCAATATTTTTGGCGGTTTCTTCGTTACTTGGCGCATGTTGCAGATGTTTAAAAAATAATCCCAAACAACATAAATTATGCAAAAAGTTTGCAGCTTTTTTAAGTCCTTTTCTTGGGCTAAAATTTTTATTATTTTTGCCACCTTATCATTTTTTTTGAGGGCGTTTTTTTTCTTTTTACAAAGATCAGACATCGATTTTACATCAGTAATAATTGTTAAATCTCTTGGCTTGGGATTATTTTTTGATCTTCTGGCTTTGTCTTACATCGCCTTGATTCCACTGGCTTATTACACTTTTATTTCAAATAAGTTTTTTAACTCTGCAAAACATCAAATTACCAATCGAATTTTTTATTTTCTGTTTTTATTCGTAATCATTTTTTCCTGTTTTTCGGAAGTTGTTTTTTGGGATGAATTTCAAACTCGTTTCAATTTTATCGCCGTTGATTATCTGATTTACACAACTGAAGTAATTGCCAATATCATAGAATCTTATCCAATTATTTTGTTGGTTAGTGTGGTTATAGCAATTGCGGCGGCGATTTTCTTTTGTACATACAAAAAAATCATCATTCAAAAGCGAGAAAATTTCTTCTGTCGTGTTAAAAATTTTATTATTTTTTGCACAGCTTTAGTCGCCGCATTTTTTGCAGTTGATAGTTCAAAATTAAGCAGAATTTCGCCAAATAATTATGTTAATGAAATTTCCTCAAATGGCATTTACCAACTATTTTCAGCCTATCGTAATAATCAGATCGATTATGATCAGCTTTACGCCAGTGAAGATTTAGGAAGTGCAATTAACAATTTGCGCAAACTAATTCTGGCTCAAGAGCCGCAATCAAAATTCTTAAATGATGAAGATATTTCCCGTCAAATTGCGCAGCCAAAAAAAGGTGATGAAAAAAAATATAACGTGATTTTTGTTGCGATCGAAAGTTTAAGCGCAGAATTTTTAGCGCATTTTGGAAGTACAGAAAACATTACTCCAAATCTTGATAAATTTGCTGATGAAGGTTTGTTATTTACCAAATTAAAATCAACCGGAACGCGCACAGTTCGTGGTCTTGAAGCTCTTACTCTCGGAGTTCCGCCAACACCCGGAAATTCAATTGTTAGAAGGCCAAAAAATGAAAATCTTTTTAATCTTGCAAGTCCGCTGAAAGATCGCGGTTACGAAGCAAAATTCCTTTATGGCGGTGACGGTTATTTTGATAATATGAATTATTTTTACGAAAATAATGGTTTTGAAATTGTTGACCGTTCGCAATTTTCTAAAGACGAAATAACTTTTGCCAATGCTTGGGGCGTTGCTGATGATGATTTATTTAGAAAAACTATCAAAGAAGCCGATAAATCGCACGCGGCAGGAAAGCCATTCTTAAACTTTGTAATGACCACAACCAATCATCGCCCTTTTACTTATCCAAATGGCAAGATTGATATTGATTCAAAAACCGGACGCAGCGGCGCTGTAAAATATACCGATTATGCAATTGGAAAATTAATTGAAGAAGCGCGCCAAAAACCATGGTTTGATAATACGATTTTTGTTTTTGTTGCCGATCATTGCGCTGGCTCTGCCGGCAATACTGAAGTGCCTTTATGGCGATATCAAATTCCAGCAATTTTTTATGCGCCAAAAATTATCAAGCCGCAAGTTTTTGCTAAAAATGTTAGCCAAATTGACATTGCTCCAACCTTGCTGGGCATGATGAATTTAAGTTACAAATCGAAGTTTTTTGGAAGTGATGTTTTAAATAATTCTAAAACAATTGATCAACATTCTTTTGTTAGCACTTACTCCGATGTTGGCTATTTTCAAGGTGACAAGCTTTATTTGTTGAAACCAAAAAAAGAGAAAAAAGTTTTTGACGTGACGATTGAAAAATATGGCTGGAATGGCTCAAAAGAAGTTGCGACTACAGATTTTGATGTTCAAAAAATGAGTGATGCAATTAGTTATTATCAAGTTGCAAGCTATTTATTTAAAAATGAAAAACTTGGAAATTTCAAAAAAAATTAGAGCGATTGATATTTTAATTATCATCAATTTAGCCTTGGTTTTCATGGCTTTGTGCCTGATTAATTACACCAATCTTGACTTAAATATCCAAAAATATTTTTTTGATTTTGAATCGAAAAAATGGCTGATTGATAAAGATGAGCCGGTGAAAAAATTTATTTTTTATCAATTTCCGAAAATTCTTTTTGGTGGAATTGTAATTGCCTGTCTAAGTGGCGCAATTATTGGTTTTAGAAGCAACGCTCTTCAAGCCCGTCATCCTGAACTCGTTTTAGGATCTTTCACATCTACAGCCCCAAATTTTTTCACCAAAAATCGCCATAAATTTTTATTAATTTTTTTCGGCCTCGCTTTTGTTCCGTTAATTGTTGGCAACATTAAAAAATTCACCAATGTTTACTGCCCAATGCAGCTAGAAATTTACGGCGAAAAATATCCCTACGTTAGAATTTTTGATCATTATCCGGCTGATTTTTTGCAACCAAAAAAAGCCAAATGTTTTCCGGCGGGACATTCAGTAACAGGTTTCGCGTTATTTATTTTATTTTTTGCACTAACAAAAAAACGTTCAAAAATTTACGGCTTATTTAGCGGCATTATTTTTGGTTGGATTTTAGGTTTTTATCAAATGGCTAAAGGTGCCCATTTTTTTGGTGATACTTTGGTTTCAATGCTGTTATGCTTTTTAGTCGCTGCCTTGATTGCGCGATTTTATTTTAAAAAAATCTCATATGACCAACAATAAAATTACTAAAAAATTAACTTTGGGCACTCTTCCCGCTTCCAAAAAAATCTATGTTCAAAGCGACAGATTTGAAGATGTGAAAGTTGCAATGCGTGAAATTGCTTTATCAGAAAAATCAGAAGCAAAATCTTTTACAGTTTACGATCCATCTGGTGTTTATACCGATCAAAATTATTTAGATAAAATCGATCTCAATTGCGGTTTGCCAAAACTGCGCCAGCAATGGATTAAAGAGCGCGGCGACGTTGAGGAAATTGAGGGCCGTAAAGTTAAACCCGAAGATAATGGCATTTTATTTGGCAATGCCAAGCCATCGGCTCCAGAATTTGATTTATCAGAATTTAAGCCACTTCGCGCCAAAGCTGGTCAAAAGCCAACTCAAATGGCTTACGCACGAGCTGGCATTATCACCAAAGAAATGGAATATGTTGCGGTTCGAGAAAATATTCGCCGTGAAAAATTGATTAAAAATTCAAAATATTCTGGCGAAAAATTTGGCGCAATTTGCCCCGACATCATCACGGCAGAATTTGTGCGCGATGAAATTGCAAGTGGTCGCGCCATCATTCCAAACAACATCAATCACCCTGAATCTGAACCAATGATTATTGGTAGAAATTTCTTGGTTAAAATTAACGCCAATATTGGCAATTCGGCGATTTTTTCTGGCGTTGAGGAAGAGGTTGAAAAAATGATTTGGGCAACGCGTTTTGGCGCTGACACTTTGATGGATTTATCAACTGGCAAAAACATTCACAATATTCGCGAATGGATCATCCGCAATTGTCCAGTGCCGGTTGGCACGGTTCCAATTTATCAAGCCTTGGAAAAAGTTGGCGGGGTTGCCGAGGACTTAACTTGGGAAATTTTCCGCGACACTCTAATTGAGCAAGCCGAGCAAGGTGTTGATTATTTTACAATTCACGCAGGCGTTCGTTTGCAATATGTGCCGCTTACCGCAAATCGTATCACTGGCATTGTTTCGCGCGGCGGTTCAATCATGGCAAAATGGTGTTTGTCGCATCACAAAGAAAATTTTCTCTACACTCATTTCGAAGAAATTTGCGAGATTATGAAAAAATATGACGTGGCGTTTTCTTTGGGCGACGGTCTGCGTCCGGGTTCAATTGCTGATGCCAATGACGAAGCGCAATTAGGCGAGTTAAAAACTTTAGGCGAATTAACCCAAATTGCGTGGAAGCACGATTGCCAAGTGATGATCGAAGGTCCGGGTCACGTGCCAATGCATTTGATTAAAGAAAATATGGATAAGCAACTTGACTGGTGTCATGAAGCACCATTTTACACTTTAGGACCATTAACCACCGACATCGCTCCGGGTTACGACCACATCACCAGCGCAATTGGCGCGGCAATGATTGGCTGGTTTGGCACCGCAATGCTTTGCTACGTAACGCCAAAAGAGCATTTAGGTTTGCCAAATAAAGAAGATGTTCGTGAAGGTGTTATAACCTACAAACTAGCCGCTCACGCCGCCGATTTAGCCAAAGGCAAAAAAATCGCTCGTTTGCATGATGACGAACTTTCAAAAGCCAGATTTGAATTTCGCTGGGAAGACCAATTTAACTTGTCGCTCGACCCCGAAAAAGCCAAATCTTACCACGACGAAACCTTGCCAGCAGATGGCGCCAAAGTCGCCCATTTCTGCTCAATGTGCGGCCCAAAATTTTGTTCAATGAAAATCACGCAAGATGTTCGCGACTACGCGGCGAAGCAGAAAGAAGCGGAAAAAGGAATGGAAGAAATGAGTGAAAAGTTTAAAGAACTCGGCGGGCAGGTTTATTTGAAGGTAGAGTGAAACTCTTAACATGGCTGAATATGAACGAAAAAAAACTGATTAAGGTTGATAAAGAATTTTGCGATTTGAGCTTCAGACTGTCTGAAGAAGTAGAAACAAAGTTTTTAGACATTCAGAATAAAATGGTTTTGGGTGAACTTTTTGAAGATGACAATACAAATGGGGGTGCCGAATGGAATAAATTTACTCAAGAATTATTCCAAAGACTAAAATTGGAACACCCATCTCATTTTACAACAAAAGAAGATTTATCAAAAATAATTGTAACGATAGGAAACGCAGGCAAAGCAAATGCCAAAGAACTTAATTGCGGAGGGATACATTTAGCGCAATGGAACTTCTTCTTTACCATGTGCTTTATGGGAGACTTTGCTTCAACCAGTTTTCAAAGAGCAGTTTTTCATTCCGATGTCGTATTTAAAGGTTCTAGATTTCACGATCATTCATGCTTTCATCAAACAACCTTCTCAAAAACAGCAAATTTTGAATTTGTCGATTTTCATCAAACCGCAGATTTTGGCCAATCTCATTTTAAAGATTTTGCAAGATTTGACATATCAAAATTCTTTGCCGGATTTGATTTCTCTGGATCTAATTGCGACAAAAGACTTGATTTAAGAGATATTATTTTCCCAAAGGGCAGCAATATTAAGTGCAATTTTAGAGAAGCTAATTTTTACGGTGATTTAGTTCTTACTCAAAATTTTGACTGCAACTCAAAAGATTATTCAGAAGTTTCTGATTTTGATATTTCTGGTGCCTATTTTTACTCAACTTTTGAACTCTCGGTGGCATTTCGCTCCTGCCCAAACTTCAGCGAATCTCGTTTACTTGGAGAAAAATTTATAAAGGAAACTTGGTTAGAAAGAAAAGAAAAAATTTCTGATTCACAAATCAAAAAATATGATGTCGAAAAATTTCGTTTCTTCAAAAATTATTTCGAAAAAAACGGCAACCACTTCAAAGAGCGGGAATATTTTGCTTACGAGATGAAGGCTGTGGAGGAAAGGAAAAAGGAAGCTAGAGAAAAGGATCTGTGGTTGTTTGAAATTTACAGAATTTTCAGCGACTACGGCATAAGCATTTTAAAACCGTTTTTGTGGATTCTTTTTCTTGGAGTACTGTTCTCAGGATTTTTCTTGTGGAAATATCCCAAAGAATTCACCAAAAAACCTGATGAAAAATCTTTGGCATTTAGCAGCGTAAACACGTCTTATTTTATTGAGCAAAAAAGCGGCGCAAGGCAGCAAGAAATAAATATTTTAGCCGAGTCGCAAAATCTCTTAAGCGCCGCAGAGAAAGAAAAATCCGATCAAACTTCCGAAGTTTCTTTTGGGCAAATTGCTGCCAAAAATTTTCTTCTTACCATTAACCCACTTGGCAGTTTTAAGGCGGTGGAAAATAGCTCAAAGCCGGGGTTTATTTTTCTGGTTGGATTTCAGGCAATCATCAACACCGCGCTTTTATTTTTGCTGGCTCTTGGCATTCGCAATCGCTTTAAGTTGAAGTAAGTTAATTCTCCAAGCTGGACGGATTTTACAGCTCCGTCCACATTTAAATATTTCGAACTCTCGATGTCATGCTGAGCTTGTCGAAGCATGATTAGAAGATGTTCTTGAATCATGCTTCGACAAGCTCAGCATGACAATCGATTTTTACTTGAACAAGTCCCCGCTGAAGAACCTCGATGCAGGTCGGGGTTTGTAACCCCGACCTTACTTTCATTAAAAATTTAGTTAAAAATGAACATGTGGACGGAGTTACAAACTCCGTCCAGCGGTAGGGAATTGCAAATCCCATCCTGCGAGGTAGCATAAAACATACCCCAAAGCAGGGTAAAGTCGGCATGGACCCCGTCGTGAAGACGGGGTGACAAGTTGGGAGTATGTACAAAAACATATTCGATGTCACCCCGTCTTCACGACGGGGTCCATAAGATCTATAATAAAAGCTCATAAATCGAACTGAACGTAAGAACGGGTTCGATGTCATGACATCGAGTTCGGTTTTTTGAATCAGTTTGCTGTAGAATTAAAATATTGAAAGATCGGATAGATCCAAAAACAAGTTCAGGATCTAGCTGTTTTTAATTAGAGTTAAGATGTGATTTATTTACAGATTTTTTCCAACAAATTTGCTGCTTCATCTTTAGTTTTTTGCGCAGCGGCAATGCCTAATTTTATGCCATCTTCCAAACTAATATTTCCTTCTGATCTAGTTTCAAAAATATCGCTGCCATCAAAATCAAAAATCATGGTTTTTAATTTTAATTTTTCATTTTCAATATAAGCGTGAACTCCAACCGGTGTTGCGCAGGAGGCGCCGAGTTCGCGTAAAAAAGCGCGTTCGGTTTTAACGGCGATTTGGCTTGGTTCGTGATTGATGTGAGATAATAATTTTGCAATTTCTAAGTCACCTTTTCTGATTTGGATGGCAAGCGCACCTTGACCACCCGACGGCAACATAACATCTTTTTCAATAATTTCTTTGATTACATGTTCTTTGGCGATGCGTTCTAATCCGCAAACGGCAAGGATTGAAGCGTCAACTTCGGCGCCGTTAATTTTATTTAAGCGCGTGTCAACATTGCCGCGAAAATTTATAATTTTTAAATCAGGGCGTAAAAATAATAAAATGGCTTTACGGCGCGATGACGAAGTGCCAACAATCGCGCCTTTTGGTAATTCTTTGATGGAATTATATTTGCTGGAAATAAAACAATCTCTGGCATCAAGCCTTTCGGTGAAAGCGATAAGCTCAGTTGCTTCATGCAAAAAAGGCGGAACATCTTTGGCGGAGTGAATTGCAATATCAATTTTATTTTGAATTAAAGCCTCTTCGATCTCTTTAATAAAAAGACCTTTGCCACCAATATCGGCAAGGTTGCGATCTTGAATTTTGTCACCAGAAGTTGTGATTGGAACTATTTCAATTTGAATATTGCCGAGATGTTCGGCCAAAAATAAATGCACTTCCGCAACCTGCGCCAATGCTAGCTTGCTAGCTCTGGTACCGATTCTGATTTTATTGGGAATGTGCGACATCTGTAAAAAACTAAACAAAAAAGAGTAGGGGCGCATTTTTAATATGCGCCCCTACTAAATCACCAAATAATTGGACTTAAATTATCCCTGACGAGCTTTGAAGCGCGGGTTAACTTTATTGATTACGTAAAGACGACCTTTTCTGCGAACTACCTTGCAGTTTTTATCTCTTTTTTTGGCAGCTTTAATTGAATTGTAAATTTTCATCTTATCCTCGAATTTAGTATGAATTTTTTAAATATTTGAAAGGTCAAGCACCTGATCTGAAACTTAAAGAAGGCGGCGCAAATTAGTAAAGCAAAACAGAAAGTCAACGACTTATCTATCTACTTCACCAAATACAATATCTTGCGTTGAAATCACGGTCACAACGTCTGCAAGCATATGTCCTTTGACCATAAATTCCAAGCCTTGCAAATGAGCAAAACCCGGAGCGCGAACGCGGCAACGATGTGGCTTGCTGCTGCCGTCAGAAATTATGTAAACGCCAAATTCGCCTTTTGGCGCTTCAACGGCGGCGTAAGCTTCTCCAGCTGGAACGCGATAACCTTCAGTGAAAAGTTTGAAATGATTAATCAAAGCTTCCATTGAATGTTTCATTTCTGATCTTTTTGGTGGAGCAATTCTGGTGTCGTCAGTTACAACTGCGCCGCTTGGCATGCGAGAGATGCATTGTTTTATCAAGCGCACAGATTGACGCATTTCTTCAACGCGGATTAAATAACGATCGTAAGAATCACCATTTTTGCCGATTGGAACATCAAAATCTAAATCGCCATAAATTTCATAAGGTTGCGATTTGCGTAAATCCCAAGCAATTCCTGAGCCGCGAATCATGGGACCAGAAAATCCCCAATCTAAAGCTTGCTGTTTTGAGACGATACCAACTTCAACCATACGTTGTTTAAAGATGCGGTTTTCAGTTAAAAGCGATTCTAAATCATCAATATATTTTGAGAAATTTTCAGCAAAATCAGCGATTTCTTCAAGTAAGCCGTCGGGTAAATCTTGGTGAACTCCACCTGGGCGGATGTAGGCGGCGTGCATGCGCGATCCCGAAACTTTTTCATAAAATCCCATCATTTTTTCACGCTCTTCAAACATCCATAAAAGTGGAGTCATCGCGCCCACGTCTAAAGCCTGAGTGGTCACAGCCATGATGTGGTTTAAAATGCGAGTAATTTCTGAAAATAAAACACGAATATATTGGGCGCGAAGTGGAATTTTACAGCCTAAAAGTTTTTCAACTGAAAGCGCGTAAGCATGTTCTTGGCACATTGGCGATACATAATCTAAGCGATCAAAATATGGCACAGCTTGCAGGTAATTTTTATGTTCAATTAATTTTTCAGTTCCGCGATGAAGTAAGCCAATATGAGGATCAGCGCGGGTTACAACTTCGCCATCCATTTCCAAAACCAAACGCAAAACACCGTGTGCAGCTGGGTGTTGCGGGCCAAAATTGATGGTCATGTTTTTATGTTCAGACTGAGTGGTCATGTTTAGATTTTATTTTTCTTTGGGGGAATTGAGCGATTTTTTTAGAGGTTGTTGTGCAAAAAACAAATTAAAATTTTTGTATTAAATTTCCTGTAATAGAAATTTCTGATTTTATCCCCAAAACTAAAGGTAGCATATTTTTCGAATGACCCAAGCATTTCGATTTTTCTACAAAAAGTGGAATCGATAATTTCTCCGCAAATTTTTTAATCGCAGTTTCAATATTTTTTCTTTTCGGGGTTCCGTGCGGATTAGCTTCTAAAAAATTCCCCAACAAAATTGCTTGCGGATATTTTTTTTGCTCATTCATAATTTGTATCAGCTGCGAAAAATAACGATCAAGCCTTTCGCCATCTTCGCCTTCATCTTCGAGAAATAAAATTTTATCAGCAAAATCAATTTGATTTTTAGTGCCAAATTGACCGGCGAGAACGCTGATGCAGCCACCTACGACAATTGCATTAATTGATTTTTTTGCCGCAATAATTGTTTTTAAATTATATTTTAACTCAACTTTTTTACCAAAAATAAAATCAATAATTGCTTTAATCGATTTTGGAGAAACTTTATTTAATACAATTTGAGCCAGCATTGGCGCAGCTACAACTTGCCAATTCCATTTTTCAATCAGCAAATTATTTAATGAGGAAATATCAGAAAATCCGATAAAAATTTTCGATGTTTTTGGTTTTTTTAATTTTTCTAGAAATGGTAAAATTTCGGCGCTACCATAGCCGCCGCGAGCGCACCAGATTATTTTTGAATCAGGATTTTCAATTGCTTCTTTTAATTGCTCAAAACGTTTTTCTGCTGTGAAGGAAGGAAATTCATGAGTCGCGGGTTTTTTTAAACTGATTTCTTTTTCTAAAAAAATATTTGGAACTAGTCCGATTTTTTTAATGAAATTTTTCATTTTTTCATTTTCGGCAAGAGTACAAGCAGTTCCTGAGGTAACAATATCGACTAGGTCAGATTTTTTTAAATAAATTTTCATTGTTTTAAATATGAATAGATCCCGAAACAAATTCAGAATGACTTAGCGGGATCGTCAATTGAAATTTAAGTTTACAATTAGCCTCATGAATTTGTATTTTGCTTTCATAAAATCCAATTAAAAAATCTCACAATGACTAAAGAAAAAGTTATAATTTTTGACACAACTTTGCGTGATGGCGAGCAAGCACCCGGTGCAACAATGAATTTGGAAGAAAAATTATTGATCGCAAAAAATCTCGAAAAAATGGGTGTCGATGTTATTGAAGCTGGTTTTCCTGCTGCTTCAAATGGTGATTTTGAAGCGGTAAATCGCATTGCCAAAACTATTAAAAATTCCACGATTTGCGGACTTGCGCGTGCAAAAAAATCTGATATTGAAAGAGCGGCTCAAGCAGTGAAACCAGCTGCGCGTCCGCGAATTCACAGTTTTCTTGCGACCTCAAAAATCCACATGGAATATAAATTGAAAATGGATGAAGCGCAGGTTTTAAATGCGATTACAGAAAGTGTTTCTTTGGCGCGCAGCTTGTGTCCTGAAGTTGATTGGTCGCCAGAAGATGCGACGCGTTCAGAACGTGATTTTTTATTTAAGGCAATTGAAACCGCGATTAAAGCTGGAGCCAACACCATCAACATTCCAGATACAGTTGGCTATACAACTCCGGAAGAATATTTTGATTTAATTTCTGCCATAAAAAACAATGTTTCCAACATTGATAAAGCGATAATTTCAGCGCATTGTCATAATGATTTAGGAATGGCGGTTGCAAATTCTTTATCGGCGATGCGTGCGGGTGCAAGACAAATTGAATGCACGATTAACGGCATTGGCGAGCGAGCAGGAAATGCAGCTTTGGAAGAAATTGTGATGGCAATTAAAACGCGTCCTGATTTTTACAAAGTGGAAACCGGAATTGACAGCACGATGATTACGCGAATTTCGAAATTAGTTTCGAGTATTACCGGATTTCATGTACAATATAATAAAGCAATTGTTGGCGCAAATGCCTTTGCTCACGAAAGCGGAATTCATCAAGATGGCATTTTAAAAAATCGTGAAACTTATGAAATTATGACCCCAGAATCGGTGGGTTTGGAAAAATCTTCTTTGGTTCTTGGAAAATTGTCGGGGCGCGCTGCTTTCAAGGATCGTCTGAAAGAAATCGGTTACGATTTAAATGAAGAATTGCTCAATGAATCTTTCAGAAAATTCAAAGAATTAGCTGATAAGAAAAAAGAAATTCTCGATGAAGATATTGTATCTTTGGTTGACGATTCGATCGTTAATGAAAAATCAAATTATCAACTTTTGAGTCTCGATGTAAAATGCGGTACTGAGGAACAAGCTTCTGTTAAGGTTAAAATAAAAATTGACAATGAGGAGGTGGAAACTAGTTTCCGCTCCAAAGATGGACCGGTAGATGCGATTTTCAATGCGATCAGTAAAATTCTTCAACATAATGCTAGTCTTGAACTTTATCAAGTTCAGGCCGTTACGGAAGGAGCTGACGCACAAGCTACTGTAGCCGTTAGGTTAAAACAAAATAATCGAATTTATAGTGCCAACGGTGCGAACACTGATGTTCTCGTTGCCTCGGCAATTGCCTATATTAACTGCTTAGATAAGCTAAAAAATAACTAATCGACCAGATTTATGTTTTCAAAATTTTTCTCACTTTCGTCAAAAGATATCGCAATTGATTTGGGTACGGCAAATACACTAGTATATGTCCGTGGCCAAGGTGTGGTGCTTAACGAACCATCTGTTGTTGCGGTCCTTAATGAAAATGGAAAAATGATTCCATGCGCTTTTGGTAACACTGCCAAAATGATGTTGGGAAGAACTCCGGCAAAAATCGACGCCATTCGTCCTTTAAAAGATGGCGTTATCGCAGATTTCAAAGTTGCTGCAGAAATGATTAAACATTTTATCCGCGAAGTTAACCAAACTAAAAGTTGGTTAGGACCTTTAGTTATTATTTGCGTTCCATCTGGCTCAACTCCAGTTGAAAGAAGAGCAATCCAAGATGCGGCAGAAGGCGCTGGTGCAAATGAAGTTTATTTGATTGAAGAACCAATGGCTGCTGCAATTGGTGCAAATCTTCCTGTTACGGAGCCTACAGGCTCGATGATTGTTGATATTGGTGGTGGTACAACTGAAGTTGGTATTTTGTCACTTGGCGGCATCGTTTACTCAAGATCTGTGCGCGTTGGTGGCGATAAAATGGATGAAGCAATTATTTCTTATATCAGACGTTACCACAATTTATTAATTGGCGAATCAACTGCAGAAAGAATTAAAAAAACCGTTGGCGCTGCTTGCTCTCCACAAGAAGGTGATGGAGCAACTATCGAAGTTAAAGGACGCGATCTTTCAAACGGCATTCCAAAAGAAATGATTTTGACTGAACGTCAAATTGCTGAAAGTTTGATGGAGCCAGTTGAACAAATTATTGATGCAATCAAAGTTGCTTTGGAATGCACTCCTCCAGAACTTTCTTCAGATATCGTTGAGCGTGGAATTGTGTTAAGTGGCGGCGGAGCTTTGCTTAAAAATTTAGATTATGTCGTCAGACAAGCAACCAGCCTGCCAGTTTTTGTTGCCGAAGATCCGCTTCTTTGCGTTGTTAATGGTTGTGGAAAAGTTTTGGAAAATACCAAAATGTTCAGAGCAACTTTATTTAGACAAGACTAGACACTGTTACATTGTCTAATTCATAAGCGGTTTCAAATTTAAAAACTGCACCAGAATTTATTGATGAAACAACATTTAAATTTCACAAAAACCAGAGCCAATTACAGCTTCAAACACAGTTTCGATTTAGTTTTTAAAAAAATCGAAACTGTGTTTTTTAGTTTTTTATGCGTGATTTTTTTAATTGCCTCGAAGTTAAACAGTAATTTCTCTAAAGATTTATCCTTCGGATTTATCAGTGTTTCAATGCCGATTGTTAAAGTTGCTGCCTTCCCCTTCAATACTGCGATCAATCTTTTAACTGATTTCCACGAGCTGGTCGAAGCTAAAAAAGAAAATGAAATCCTGAAAGTTGAGATGGCAAAACTTCGTACTTTCTACATCAAGTCGCTAAATATTTATCAGGAAAATAAAGAGTTGCGTAATATCCTCAATTTTATCACCTCAAAAAGTTCTAATTTTAAAGCCGCCAGAATTATCGGCAGATCTCATCAAATGTTTAAGCAAGAATTATATATCGATGCTGGAAAAAATCAGGATATCAAAGAAGGCAGCATTGTAACCGGTGATCATGGTGTGATTGGTAGAATTTCAGAAGTTGGTGAAAATAAATCGCGTTTAATTTTGGTAAGCGATCCAAGTTCACGTATTCCCGTAATTAGTTCTAAAGCCAGAGCCAGAGGAATTCTGGCTGGAAATGGTAGTGGTTTGATGGAAGTTTTATATTTAGCAAAAAGCAAAGTTGTGGAAGAAGGTGATTGGATTTTTACTTCGGGTGATGGCGATACCTTGCCACCGGGATTATTGATTGGGGTGGTGAAGAAAGTTGATAAGGATTATGTTGGAGTTGCAATGGTTGAAGATGTGAGTAACTCAGATATTGTTACGATAATGTCGTATTAAAAGTAAAAATGCTGGCGCATTTTTAAGAAATCGAGATTGCGGCGCTTAAGGGCGACCTTGATTACCTATAAATGATTTCGGCATAATTAAAAAATGGGTGGTTTTTTTACTGTCGCCTCTGGATTAACGGCGACAGCCAATTTTTAGGATATAAAAATTTCCTCAAATCAGAATTAACAGTTGCCGAAAATCTTAAATTTTATGCCAAACTTTCCGCCACCAAAGCAGCACTTTCTCCCGCTTTAAGTTTTTTTCAGCTCACAAATTTAGCGGATAAAAAAGTAAAAACCCTTTCTGCTGGCTGGCAAAAACGCGTGATGTTGGCGAAGCTTTTATGCTGTCCAGCAACTGTTTGGATTTTAGATGAGCCTTCAAACAATCTTGACAAAGCGGGAAAGGAAATGTTACACGGATTAATCAAAGCCAGAATCAAAGAAGACGGTTTGGTGATCATGGTAACGCATGAAGAAATGTTTTTTGATTTGGGTCCGTGCTTAAATTTAGAAGATTTTTCTTTTTAACTTCTTTCATTAGAAATTTCTGCCACAATCAACTTTGCCTGATTCAAAACAGTTTCAGTTGCCAATTTTTGCATATTTGGCAGATAACCAAACTTGCGTAAAACTCTTAATTTGCCCTACCTAAGAAAATTCTTCTTCGCTCTTTATTTTTAGCTAAGTCAAATTCTGTTAAATTTCTAACGATGAATCTGGATTTAAAAAAAGAACTCTAGATTGGGTCATAATCACCTATCTATTTCTTTTAACCAGATCTCAATCCCTTCGACAAATTTGAATGATTCAATTGGCTTGAAGACTGTGCTTGGATTTATTTCTTTGCCCTTTTTTTCGCCGTATTTTTCACGCGTAGAATTACCTACCTTATAAAAAAGACCATTTTCAATAATTTCAATTCCAGCCTTCACTAGCGCCTCTTTTAGATTTTTGTTCTTCGGATTATCCATTAACTCTTTGCTGAATAAGCAATTCGAAAAATATTTTTGATCAATACTGCTTTTCTCCGTTGGAAGAGTGCAGTCTTTATCAAAAGTGCAATTTACAAATGTTGTTCGGTAAGTGCCGCCAAGATCAACTCCCTGAAAATAAGTTCTAACACATCTGTTATTCCAAACTTTTTGAGATCCGCCTTTGCGATCCCAAGCGTCTTGATTAACATCCCTGCTACCTGAGCAATTCTTAGCCTTGATCGCTTTATTCAAAACACCTTTTGCTGCGTATTCTAGCAATCCAGTTGATTCTAATTTTCTCTTCGTCGAATCTTCCGAACCTTCCACTGCAGTAGCTTTTCTTATCGCCACATCTTCTGCTGACAATTTTTCAATCGCAGCATTTGAAGATGAATTCACAGCCTCAAAAATTTTTTCTTCGGTTATTTTTTTTTCTGACTTTGAGGTTAGAATGGTGCTTGGTGGGATTGGAGATTCTGAAATAAATGTGACCTTTTTTTGACCGGCTTGACGATTTTGCTGCTTAGGTTTTGGTTTGAGCGGGGTTGTGTGTGTTATGCTTCCGCAGCGCCTTAAATCATTAGCATGAAAATATCTGGCTCTTTCAAGAGTCATTTTCTGCGTTTCTTCTGAAGAGTCAAAACTGATAACTTTTACTTCAATAGTTTTTTCCTCATCAGGAATGTTTGTGCCAGACTGAATATATTCGGTTCCTTCAGGTCCAACTTTCGATATTTCCAAATATAACTCTTCCGCTCTCAGCATATCATTTAATCTAGGCAGCTCTGATGAATTTCCACCCGCCTCAGCTTCACTAATTTTCGATTTTATTGCCCAGATCTTTTGATTAATTGATTCTGCGACGTTGATTTCTATTCCGGAAAATAATTGTCATCTCGCCAATTCCATGGCTGCTTATTCCAAACAACATCCTTTTTGTAATAGCTGTACAAACTTCCCGGAAATTTTCTGTCATCGGCTACAGATCCAAAAGCGGCTTTCTCTTTACTCACAAGTGGCCTAGGCTTTATTCCGGCTTCATAAAAATCTTTTTCAATCGCATTTAATCTTTCCGCCCAGATTTTATTGCTTTCTTCAGTTTTGTCACCTTGCGCATAAAGAATTATTGCCACCACTCGTCACCGAAAAACCCACTCCACCACAAGTTGACTGAGATTCTTCAGTTACAATTTCTTGCCCCTCCACCAAAAGATTTAAAGAATCACCTTCTCTCTTTTTGTAATGTGGGTTTAAGATTACTTTCTCAATCTTATGTGCTCGGTTTATGGTACTATTGCTAGAATCACTGGATGTTTGCGAAACTTTATAAACTGCATAAATTTCTTCAGGGTCAATAGCTTCGAAATCTATTTCTTGATATTTTGGAGACAGAACTTGCAGATTAGTCGCAACCTTACCTTTTTTTGGTCTGACATCGTAAATCCAACCTTCATTTCCCGCATATTTCGCCGCAACTGCAAAATTAAATGTAGTAGCTGTCGCGTATGAAGCTCGGTTCTCCAGACCTCCTGGCCCCAACACTCGTTTCTTTTGTATTTTATAAGAGCTCAATTGTTGCGAAACTCCATCGGAAGTAGACATTCCAACATGTATGTCTTCAAACTGCTGCTTAATTAAATCTTCCGTTAAACCACTTTTTTCATCAATTCCGCGGAATAATATTTCTCTACCATCCATTTCCACAGTTTGAATTCCATCAAGATGGTGTATCTGTTCAGCAAATTTTTTCTGAAATTGCGACAAAACTTTTCCAACAACTCTTTTTCTAAGCTGCGTAGCATCAGATATTTTTCCAAAAGCAGCATATTTTGTAAAAATGGCTTCAAACTTTCTCTCACTTGGTTTTGTCTCACCCATCTTTTGAACAGATTCATCCTGCTGCAAAGTTTTAAGAGATTCTTTGCCAACGACAAATCTTGTCGCTAAATTTAGAGCATTATTCTGTTCTAGCCCCTTAGCTTTCAATCTTTGGGAAATTAATATAATTTTAAGCTGATTAAAGGGCTCTTCAATTGCCCCTCCACTATAAATTGCCAGCAAATGACGATCTATTTCATTCTTCAGCTCATCACTAGGATTTAACTTTTCTACAATTCGCTTTAAATCTTTTTTGTAAGCTTCGCTGCGCAGAAGTTTATCCAAATCTTCCCAAAGCTTTCCGCCATCCTGATTCAGAAGCTCTCCAGCTTTTTGGTTAAATTGTACCAATGTATTTTTCGGATTATTTTCATGATAATCTGCATGATCAAATTCAATGGAATTAAATTCCTCTGCATTGCCGACATACTGATCAAGATCTTCAAGTAAGATACCACAATCATCTCGAAGAATTCCCAAAATCGCCTGATATCTTTTTGGTCCAAGCGAAGTTTCTAGAGACATTCTTATCGCATCAATTGGCACAGAAGATGTTACGATATTTTTTCGATGTTGTGAATTGCGATTTGTTACATGTTGTATTACTGAATCTTTTAATTTTTCCATTTGATCTAAGTCAACAAGTGGACTTCTCGGCATTTGGAGTAATTTTATATCTTTAACTCCACTATAAAATTTTCTCAACGCAGCTGCATCAAAGTTATCTTTAGTTCGATCAATAAATTTATTAAATATAACCTCAGAAGCTTTGGTGTAGCCTTCTATAAATGCCTGCTGAAAAAAAATTGCTAGATCAAAGTTGCTTAATTCTTCGCCTATGGCATCTTGCAGCCCTGTTGCATATTTAGAGTCTATCTCTTCATTTTGAGCTATTACATCTTTCAGCGAAACCTTCCGCTTATCATCATCTGTAAAGACCTTCCACGAATTCAAATGATCAAGATATTGAACGACGAAATGATTATAAATTTTCGGATCAGGAATTACCCGTACTTTGACATTTTTATCATTTGGTTTCTGAAAATTTATTACAGACCCATCAATATCTTGAAAAGTATAAGGGTTAGAAATTTTTAAAATTTTATTTTCTTTCGGAAGTTCTGGTAAAGGCATTAGTTTTTATCATGTTTGTTAAGAATTTTTAATCCACTTCACTTCAAAATTCGCCGCTTCGCTTTTTTTCAAAATTTTTAAAATCTGCGGTAAACAAAAATTTAATTTTTCATCCAATTGCCACGGAGCGTTGAAAATAAACATTCCGCAGGCGTGCATTTTGGTTTCATCTTCTTTTTGTCCAATGTCAAAAGTGGTGTGCAAAATTTTTTCGAATTTTAAATTCGTCATCGCTTTATAAAATTTTGCTAAAATTTCGCCGTCAGTTTTTATAATCGGATACCAAACTAAATAAGTGCCGTGAGCAAAGCGTTTGTAAGCTTCTTCTAAGTTTTCAAAAATTTTTTGGTAATCATCAGAAATCTTATTTTGATCTTTTTCAAAAGCGGGATCAATCACTATAAGACCGCGTTTTTCAAGTGGCGGAAGTTTTGATTTTAACAGCGAAAAACCATCGAGATTAAACAAAGAAAAGCGCTCGCTTCCAGCAAAACTTTTGCGCAATTGGTAAAAATCTTCGCGGTTTAATTCGTTAAAAATCGCGCTATCGTCACGACGTAAATAATCTTTAATTAAAACTGGTGAACCTGCGTAAATATTGAGCTTTTCTGGTAATTCTGAAATTTCACAGCGATTAATTTTTGCTAAAATATGCAAATAACGTGTCGGTAAAAAATCAGTAAAATTTTTCTGGGCTAAAAGTTTTTTTATACCTTCATCAGCTTCAAAAGTTTTCAGCGATTTTTCATCAAAAAGATCATATTTTCCAATGCCAGCGTGAGAGTCTAAAACAAAAAACGGCGTAGGTTTTTCGTGAAACTTTTCTAAACAAAGACAAAGAATTGTGTGTTTAAAAATATCGGCAAAATTGCCAGCGTGGTAGATGTGGTGGTAGTTCATAGTTGATTATTAAATTTTTCTCTCTCCATTCTGATCTGGAAAGATAGGTAGTATTGCTTTTATTTTTGGGTTTGTATTAGGAGTTGAATTAATCTTTATTATTTCTGAATGTGCCTCTCTGTTTCTAACTGCGTTTTTGGTTTGTATTATTGCCGCTTCTGCAGCTAATCCAAGAAACTTATTTGTTTTCTCTTCTTCGTCTAAACAAGCATCTTCTATCGAATCATGTATTAATTTTATCTTTGAGGAAAGAGGCTCTATACCATCTGCTAGACTGCTGCAACCTGTAATTGAAAAGCTTTCCGTAAACTTTCGACATTCCTCGATTTCAGAAGGACTAGGATTTCTTTCATCGATATATTTTCCAAAAAGTCTCCAAACCCCTAACTGAGATTCAATATAACCAGCTTCTGATGATCTTTTTCTGAATTTATTAAAATAACTTTCGATATGTTTCTCATGTCTTGGATTAGTAGCATCAAGCGTAGTAGTTTTTTCCGTTCTCTTTTTTGGCATATAACTTATCCAAAAAATAACCCTGTAATAACATAGTTTGCTAACAATATCGTAATTGATGCTGCTACAACAGCGTTGGTTGTAGCAATGCCAACTCCTTCAGCGCCGCCTTTGGAATTATAGCCAAAATAGCAGCCCATTATTGAAATTACAAATCCAAAAAATGCCGCTTTTACCAAGCCTGAAATTACATCGATTGTTTCTAAAAATTTTAAAGTGTTGCTGATGTAAGGTCCGGGTGAAAATCCTAAAGAATGAACGCTCACTAAATAGCCGCCCATCACGCCGATAATATCGGCAATTAAAACTAGAAATGGCAGCATTAAAACTCCAGCGATCACGCGCGGAGCGATTAAATATTTGAAAGGATTGGTTGAAAGCGTGCGCAGCGCGTCGATTTGTTCGGTAACTTTCATAGTTCCAATTTCGGCGGCCATTGAAGCGCCGACTCTTCCGGCGACCATTAGTCCGGCTAATACTGGTCCAAGTTCTCTGGTAATTGAAAGAACTACAACCGTTGCAATCGTGCTTTCAGCGTTGAAGCGCGAAAATCCGGAATAGCTTTGCAACGCCAAAACTGCGCCGGAAAAAATTGCAGTCAAACCAACAACGGGCAAAGAAAAATAACCGATTTGTAAAAATTGACGCAAAATTAATCGTGGATAAAATGGTGGCGTAAAACAATGGCGAACGGCATTGAGCATGAATAAAAATATCTCGCCGAGCTTGGCTAAATTTGACAAAGTAAAATTTCCGACTTTTTCTAAAAGGGTGAAAATTTGAGCAGGCATAATTTATATTGATTTTGGCATTGAGATAATTTTAATCAGATTTGATGTTTAAGTTAAAAATCCAATCCAAATTTACAAAACTCTGCGCTTTTTTCTTTCTCGCTATTTTTATAGCAGGCGGAAGCATTTCGCTTGCGCATAGTTTTTCACATCAAAACGATGCGGTTTCGCAGGAAAAAAATTCCCACAAAAATCATGATTGTTATTTGTGTAGTTTTTCCGCTTTTCAAAACCAAATTTCTTTAACGCCAAATTTAGCATTTTATGCGGCGTTTTTTTTCATGGTTTCTGCTTTACGCAAATTTAACCGCGTAAAACTTTCTTATCTTTTATCTTCTAAATCCCCGCGCGCTCCGCCGGTTATTTCTTAAATAAAATCAAAATAAATCTTGGCGACTTTTTGCTCGCGAGATTTTCTATTTAAATTTATTAAGAAATAACTCATGAAAAAATCACTTATTCTTGCACTATTTTTTGGCTTTTTAGCCACTACAGCATTTGCTTCTAACGAAGTTTGGAACTACGAAATCACCGCAAAAAAACTCGATAATTCCCGCAATAATTTATCACCAAAAACTGGCAGTAGCTCATTTTCTTTTGACCAAAAAGATATTGAGAATTTGCCGCAAGGTGAAGCAACTCCGCTTAATCAGCTTTTGTTGCGTGCGCCAAGTGTGGTGGCTAATTCACAAAATCAGGTTCATGTTCGGGGTGATCACTCTAACCTACAATATCGCATTAATGGCGTGATGTTGCCCGAGGGTGTAAATGGTTTTGGTCAAAGTCTTGACACACATTTCGCCAAATCGGTCGATTTTCTAACTGGCGCAATGCCTGCGCAATATGGCTTGAGAACCGCAGGTGTTGTTGATATTAAAACTAAAAGCGGCGCATCTTTAAATGGTGGTCGTTCTGAAGTTACTGTTGGTGGTAATAATATGTTGCGTTTGAATCAGCAACTTGGCGGCGCCAAAGGTAATTTGGATTATTATGTAAATACAACTTACATGCAAAATTCACGCGGCATTGAATCGACAACTGCGGCACGAAATTCTAATCACAACGACACTTCGCAAGATAATGTTTTTGGATATTTTTCTTACATTATTGATGCTTCAAAGCGTCTTAGTTTTATTGTTTCAAATGCAACAAATCGTTTTGAAATTCCTAATAATCCAAATCAAGAAGCCGCTTACAGCTTAACTAATGCCACTTCTGATTCTAATTACCTAAACCAGAAGCAAAAAGAATCCAGCCGCTTTGCTGTTGCCTCGCTTCAAGGTGTTTCGGATTCTGATGTTGACTATCAGATTTCTCTTTTTACTCGATATAGCGATTTGCAGTTTAATCCCGATCATGATGGTGATTTGATTTTTAATGGCATTGCTTCAAGCCTTGATCGCAGTAGTTTTGCCAATGGTATCCAAAGTGATTTTAGCTACGAATTGAACAATAAAAATACTTTACGCACCGGTTTTTATGCCAGTAATGACGAAGTTAAAAGCTATAGCGAAAATTGGGTATTTGACCTAGATGGGGCGGGAAATCAGATTTCAACTGACGCGAGTCGTATTGATGAAAAAGGTATAAAAAATTCGCAGCTTTATTCGGCTTATTTGCAAAATGAATGGAAGGCGGCAAATAAATTAACAATTAATTATGGCGCTCGCTTTGATATGTCGCGTTCTTATGTTAATGAATGGCAGCTAAGTCCGAGATTTGGCGCTGTTTACGATTTAAGCAAAGCGACTAAAATTCATGCTGGATATTCGCGCTATTTTACTCCGCCGCCGACTTCGGCAATTTCTGAAACTACGCGAAGCAAATTTGCCAATACCAGCAATGCTTCAGAAAGTGAAAAAAATAATAAAGTTAAAGCTGAGCGGACGCATTATTTTGATTTAGGAATTTCGCACAAAGCAACTAAAAATCTGACTCTGGCTTTGGATGGTTATTACAAGCAGGTTAAGAATCTGCTTGACGAACATCAGTTTGGCAATTCTTTAATCTATACTCCGTTTAATTATCAGCGCGGCAAGGCTTATGGTTTGGAGTTTAAGGCGGATTATCAAGAAAATGATTTTGGAGCCTATTTAAATTTAGCAACTCAAAGAGCTTACGGGAAAAATATTGTTTCCGGTCAATATATTCACGATTCAGAAGAGTTGAGTTATATTGCTGATAATTATGTTACTCTCGATCACGTGCAGAATTATACTGCTTCAATTGGCTCTTCTTATGTTTTACAAGGAACTAAATTAAGTGCTGATGCTTTATTTGGATCTGGTCTTCGCACCGGCGACAATAATAAAAACACTATGCCATCTTATTGGACTATTAATGCCAGCGTGGCGCGTGATTTTGTGATTCCTGCGGCTGGAAAAATAAATATGCGCTTATCGATGCTTAACTTGCTTGATGAAGTTTATCAATATTCTAACGGTTCAGGAATTGGTATTTCAGCATCGCAATTTGCTCAACGCCGTACCATTTATTTAATTGCCTCAAAATCATTTTGATAATGAATAATTTGTTCAGTTTTTTATTGGCATCTTTGATTCATACACTGCTTTTTGCGACGCTGTTTTTTTCGTTTGCCAAAGAAACTAAAATTCCGTCGGTTTCAGTTATAAATATAGTTAATTATAATCAGGTGGCGCAGGAAAAAAAATCAAGTAAACATTACGATTTAAAACAGCAAAAAAACCAAAAAGAAACTTTTCTGCATTTTCATGAAAAATCAGTACAAGATTTGCGTGACGCAGTTTCAAAAAAAGTTGAACCAATCTACAATCCCTTGCCGCAAATTCCTGATGATTTGCGGCAAGAAGCTTTTGAAAGCAGCGCGGTGGCACGATTTTATATTGCAAGTGATGGCAAAGTTTCAAAAGTTGATTTAATCAAGCCTTGTGCCAATCCAAGGCTCAATCATCTTCTTTTAAAGAGCTTGAAGAATTGGAAATTTGCTTCTAGTTCAATTGATTCTACGCAAGAAATTCGAGTTAATTTTTCGGTACAATAGATGAAAAAAATTCTTTTAATTTTGGGCTTTATTTTGGTTGGAGCTAATGCCGAAGCAAGAGTTACAATTCTAGCTTGCGAGCCGGAATGGGCAGGTGTTGCCAAGCAAATTGTAAAGACCAAAGCCGATGTAATAACTGCGACAAATTCTAGTCAAAATCCGCGCAATTTATTGGTTAAAACGCCTTTAGTTTCAATCGCGCGCGGTGCTGATATGATGTTTTGCAGTGGCAATGATTTGGAGTCGAAATGGATTAATTATTTGATAAATAGTAGTGCCAATTTTAAATTTTTACCTGGTGAAATCACTATGCTTTACGCGTCTGAATATGTTGGTAAAAAACAGATTCCACAAGGCATGATAGTTGATCGCCCCAATCAGCTTGGTTATTTATGGAAGGGCGAGAGAGTTCATTTA
Source organism: Rickettsia typhi (assembly GCA_945862455.1). Taxonomy (GTDB): domain Bacteria; phylum Pseudomonadota; class Alphaproteobacteria; order Rickettsiales; family UBA1997; genus UBA2645. The sequence goes on from CAMAXU010000001.1 coordinate 65,415, forward strand.
AATCCACATTATATTGCCAAGATTGCTGCTGAATTTACGCGGCGCATCAAGATTATCGATCCGCTTAATTCAATAGCTTATCAAAACAATTATAACAGTTTTATAGCAAAGTGGAATAAGGCAATTTTAAGATGGGAACTCAAAGCCGAACCACTTAAAGGTCTGAAGTTTATTGCTAATGATAATTCTTGGTCAACTTTAGCAGAATGGCTGGGGCTAAAAATAATAACGCTGCGCGATCCTACAACTGGTGCTAAAGCAGATTTGGTGTTGTTGAATCAGGTAATACAAAATCTTAGAACAAATCCGGTTGAGGCAATAATTTTTGGAGGTTACGAAGATAAGAAAACGCTGCTTTGGATGAGAGATAAAACTAAAATAAGAGTGGTTTGGCTACCTTTCACGATTGGCGCTGGAGCCAATAGCGGAGACATTTTCCAGCTTTTTGAAACAACAGTTAATGCTTTACTTACCGATTGTTCACAGCTTTATTGTACAACTTTGGCGAAGCCAAAAGAAGTGATCGATAGAAAGTTAAACTTGATAGAATAAGCGCCAAGCAGTAGCCAAGATTCCAAGCTGCCATTGAAAGTCCAAGAAATACAAATCTTGGTTGATCGCATTAACTTCGTCGCTGATTTTTGGCCTCACCACCACTTCTCGTTTATTTATCTCGTCGTAAATTCCGGCATTGATTGATTTTTTTAACTTGTTTCAAAACTCTCAAAGTAAAGAGTGATCAGATCGTAAAAAACTAACGAGAAATTGAAGTCAAAATGCTTCTTAGCTATCGCAAAAACTTTTTTCTCGATTTCATCTTTTAAATCTAAAAAACTCTCCAATTAAGCGATTAATTTCTCAATTTTTACCAAATTTTATGCCTTAGTGTGGGAAAACAGAAAAACTAACCTTGTGGATGGTTGATTTTACTGGATCGGGGTGTTGAGATTTTGGGAGTAGGACAAGTTGAGATGAAGCCAAAATGCATGCCTGCGGAATGTTTATTTTCAACACTCCATGGCAATTGGATGAAAAATTAAATTTTTGTTTACCGCAGATTTTAAAAATTTTGAAAAAAAGCGAAGCGGCGAATTTTGAAGTGAAGTGGATTAAAAATTCTTAAAGAAATCTAAAATTTATAATCCCGTTCTTTCATCAATCTTCAATATATCGACAATATCAAAAAGCAGGCTGATCTGCTCAATGACTTTTCTGCATTCTCCCGCCACATCCATCTTTTTAAACAACGAATTCGGCTCAAATAAATTTTTGCTATCATGAAATATTAAAAGCAGGCTGCCTTTATGAAAACTGGCTTCAACTTTTTTGCTTTCAAAATAGCTGGATAATTTTTTCAAACGCTCCATGAAAGAAGTTGTAAGAAGATAACGCGCTTCAATTTGGTCGCTGGAAAAAACCTGAAACGTTTTTTCAAATTCTAGATCCTCTAATTCAACCCGCGACAAATTGCCAAAATCATCACTATGAGAGGTTTTTTGAATCATATTTCCTAAGAAACCTTTATCATCTTTGACTAAAGTGTGGCCTTTGAAATTTTTATTAAAATCAAAAATCACAACTGCACCTTGAAAAACCTGCTTGATATTTTTTCTACCTTTAAAATCTCTCGTTTCAACGGTGGCGCACAATTCAGAAAATCCCAAATCAACATTTTTATATTTTCCTAAAACCAAATCCTGCGAAGTAAAATTATCATAATAAGGCAAAATATTAAAACGCGGAAGAGCCCAACGATCAGCCGACTTTCCTTCTGGATCAAAAGAAAATTGAAAGAAATTAAAAATATGAACGAATAATCCTGATTTTATTTTGCTCTTAAACTGGCTCCAAGCTCGATAAGGCATGTAAAAAAATCCGACGGAAATAATGCAGCAAAGACCAAAAAGATTTTGATTATCTTTGTCGCCATAATTTGTTTGAAATGAACTTTTTTCAACATAGAAAAATGCAATCCAGACTATCACCGAAGCAATGGTTGCGATCGGCATCCAAATCAGAAATTTTTTGCGATATTTAAGGCGAATTTTTTCAAATTCTAAAGCAGCGGGCCGGATTTTTTGGTCGTAGAATTTAGCAAAACCAGCATCTCTTGCGCCGGTTTCGATAAATTCTGCATCTATTGCGCAATCCTTGTTTTTACGGCTCCAAGAAGAAATAATTTTCATTTTCTACAAAAAGTTTTTTGCATCAACTGGTTTTTTTGCGGCTTCAGTCGCCTCATAAAGCGGCATAGTTTTTACTTGCGCAATTGCGGCAATTATATTGCCTGGAAAAATCTGGATTGAGTTGCGAAGTGATGCCACCGCAGAATTGTAAAATCTTCTTGATGCTGCAATTTGGGCTTCAACTTCATTATAGCTTTGTTGAGCTTGAAGCATGTTCTGGCTTGATTTAAGCTCGGGATAATTTTCAGCACGAACCATAAAATTATTCATTTTTTGCGATAATTCTGCCGCAAGCTCTAAATGTTTTTTTAACTCTTCTGGATTTTTGGAATCATAATTTTGCGATAATTGTTCACGCAATTTGGTTACTTCAGTAAATATTTTTTCTTCATGTTCCATGAATTTTTTGGCGATGGTTAAAATATTAGGAATTAATTCCAAGCGGTTTTGTAATTGCACATCAACACCAGCCAAAGCTTCTAAAGCCTTGTTACGTCTGCTTATGATGATTGTGTACCAGAAATAAAATGCTGCTAGAATTGCAATGATTAAAATCAAATTTCCACTCATATTACTACCAAAAATTAATTAAAATTAAGAAGAAAAATCCTCCAGATTCAATCGCGGACCTAAATCGAAAAACATTTCATCATGAGTTACCATGATCACCAAACCATCTTCTTTGATTCTGGTTTTGATTAATCCGTGTAACATTTCCTTTCCTGCCTTGTCAAGATTGTTTGAAGGTTCGTCCAAAATCCAAACAGTTGCTGGACAGCATAAAAGCTTCGCCAACATCACGCGTTTTTGCCAGCCAGCAGAAAGGGTTTTTACTTTTTCATCTGCTAAATTTGTGAGCTGAAAAAAACTTAAAGCCGAAGAAAGTGCGGCTTCGGTAGCAGAAAGTTTGGCATAGAATTTAAGGTTTTCGGCAACTGTTAATTCTGTTTTGAGAAAATTTTTGTGTCCTAAAAATTGGCTGTCGCCGTTAAAATCATCACGAAAATTTTCAATATTATTGCCGCCCCATAAAATTTCGCCCTGCTTTGCTTTAGAAATTCCGGCGATAATTTTTAATAAACTACTTTTGCCGCAACCGTTGCGGCCTTTGATTATCAAGGCTGAACCAATGCCCACCGAAAAACCTAAATCGGAAAAGATTTTCTTGTCATCTTTAAAAAACGAAAGATTATTGACGGTAAGCATATCCCTTTGGAACCCCTATTTTAGAAACCTCTGAAAAACTGTCTTTCTCGGCACTTTTGTGATTATTTAAAATTTTTGAAACTCACGCACATCGTAGTGCGCTCAATTTTCAAAAATTTTAAATAATCACAAAATCCCTCGAGAAATCCTAGTTTTTTAGAGGTTTCTTTACTGATTAATTTCAACTATGTCGAACCTGAAATTTTACGAATATTCTGATGTCAAAAATCCCAAATATCTAGTGATTTTCTTGCATGGCTACGGCGCGAATGGTGAAAATCTGATCGATCTTTCTTACGAATTTAAAAAGATTTTACCCGACGCTCATTTCATTTCTCCCAACGCAATTGAGCCTTGGGAAGGCGGATTTCCACATGCTTACCAATGGTTTTCATTAAGCGCAGGAATGGAGCGTAAAAGCCTTGATACAATGGCAGAATCAGTAAAAAATGCCAACAAAACTTTACAGCATTTTATTAATTCACAACTCGAACGCTTTAAACTAAGCGCAGAAAATCTTTTTTTAGTTGGCTTTTCTCAAGGCGCAATGATGGCGCTTTATCAGGGTTTTATTCAAAATAAAAAACCCGCCGGTGTAATTTCATTTTCCGGCAAATTGATTTTACCAGAAATGGTGAATGAAAAAACTTTATCGAAACCAGAAATTTGCCTGATTCATGGCGAGTCTGATTCGGTGGTGCCTTTCTCAAGCCTTGCTGAAGCTGGATTGTTGCTTAAAGAAAATAATATTTCTTTTGAAGAACATCCAATTCCAAATCTCGATCATTCGATTGATATTCATGCCATTCGCCTCGCGCAAAATTTTATTAAAAAAAGAATTTCTTAACGCCATCTTGCTTGCGGCGGGTAATAGTAATTCGGCTGATAATATGGTTGGTAATTAGATCGATCAACACTCACCACATTGTAGCGCGGGCAATGCTTATCGCCATCTTTCCAATTATGATAAATGCAATCTTTACTAAAAAAAGATTCTGGTTTCGTGCAGGCGCTTAGGCTCAAAGTGAGTAAAATAATTAGGTATTTCATACAAATATAAATTTTTAATCAGGGGAAAATAGAAGAAGCTCTTAGCAGCAGGAACAACAACAACCAAACAGCACTGAACGAAAGCTGTTAAAATCAGAATTTGAAGAGATTTTTAACTCATTTAAAAAATCAGTAACTTGAAAAGAATTTTGCAATGACAATGAAAGTGGACGAATAATTTTTCTTACCAAAACCAGTTTTGGACCTTGTTTAAAAGAAGCAGAAAAACTTTTAAGCGTTGTAAAAGATTTTTTATCATCTTTTTCCAGTTGTAATGTTTGCCTAGATTTGAATTGAAAAAGTTTAACTTTTTCTAAAGTGGATGAATAGTTTTTTGAAAAAGCATTGCTTTGACCAAAAAACACCAGCACTAATGCTGTGAATGGCTTGATGATTGTCATGACTGACTTCGAGAAATTTTAAAACTAAAAAAGAGAAACTTACAAAAAGGAGTGCGCGCTAATTAACAACAACAGCAACACATCGGCGCTGAAAGGAAAGAATGGCTATGTGAAAGGTTTGAAAAACGATTCATTAACTAAAGAATTGAAAAAAAAGATTTTATTTAAACTTGAAGATGCCTCAATCTGGTTTTACAAAATAAAGTTACAAGAACTTATTTATAGAATTATTAAATTTCAAATCATGAAACTTTCACAATATTTTTTACCAACTCTTAAAGAAAATCCAATTGATGCAACTGTGGTTTCACATCAATTAATGATTCGCGCTGGAATGATTCGCCAAACCGCTTCCGGCATTTATACTTGGCTTCCTTTGGGCCTAAAAGTTTTGCGCAAAGTTGAAAAAATTATCAAAGAAGAAATGGATAAAGCCGGCGCTTTGGAAATTTTAATGCCAACAATTCAGCCTGCAGAATTATGGATTGAATCCGGTCGCTTTGACGCTTATGGCAAAGAAATGTTACGCATTAAAGATCGCCACGATCGCGACATTCTTTACGGTCCAACTCATGAAGAAGTTGTCACCGATATCTTCAGAAAAAACATTACTACTTACAAAGATTTACCTAAAAATTTATATCAAATTCACTGGAAATTCCGCGATGAAATTCGCCCTAGATTTGGGCTAATGCGCGGTCGCGAATTTTTGATGAAAGATTCTTATTCTTTCGATATTGATGAAGTTTCGGCCAAAAAAACTTACAACTTAATGTATGAAACTTACTTCAAAATTTTTCGTAAAATGGGTTTAAAACCAATGGCAGTTAAAGCAGACACTGGCGCAATTGGAGGAGATTTATCGCATGAATTTCACTTGCTTGCTGATACTGGCGAAAGCGCGATTTATTACGATAAAAAATTTGATGAATTATCAGAATTAAAAACTTTCGATATTACGCAAATGCAAAGTATGTACGCAATGGCAGATGAAATGCATGTTGCAGAAAAATGTCCGATTGCCGCCGACCAGCTTGCGTCAAGACGCGGCATTGAAGTTGGTCATATTTTTAATTTCGGTTTGAAATATTCAAAGGCCATGGAAGCAAGCGTGATGGGCACAAATGGTGAAAAAATTTATCCAAATATGGGTTCTTACGGAATTGGCGCATCTCGCGTTGTTGCCGCCGCGATCGAAGCAAATCATGATCAAAACGGCATTATCTGGCCAAAAGAATTGGCACCTTTTCAAGTTGCATTGATTAATGTTCGCTCGGGCGATGAATTATGCGACAAGGTTTGCGAAGAAATTTATAACAAATTCCAAGAGCAAAATATTGAAGTAATTTATGATGATACAAAAGCTAGTTTGGGGCAAAAATTTTCAATCGCCGATTTAATCGGAATTCCTACTCAAATTATAGTTGGACCTAAGTCAGCCGCGGCCGGAAAAGTGGAAGTTAAAGATCGCAAAAGCGGTGAAAAAAATGAAATTGAAATTTCAGAAATTCTTAAGTTTTTATAAATATTCATGAATCAGAAATTAAATAATAAACCAGTTTTACTGTGTGTTCTTGACGGCTGGGGAATTGGCGATGAATCAGATAAATTCAACGCAATTGCGCGCGCTGATTTGCCAAATTATCAACGTTTTTTTAAAACTTATCCACATTCACAACTTGAAACTTCAGGGCTTGCGGTTGGCTTGCCCGAAGGACAAATGGGCAATTCGGAAGTTGGTCACATGACGATCGGCGCTGGGCGCGTAATTTTCCAAGATTTACCGCGCATCAATAATGCAATTTCTGATGGCAGTTTGGAGAAAAATGAAAAATTACAAAAATTAATTTCTGATCTAAAAACATCAAAAAAAACCTGTCATTTACTGGGATTATTTTCTGATGGCGGCGTTCATTCTCATATTAATCACATTATTTTTTTAGCCGAATTTTTGGCACAAAATGGCGTTAAAGTTTTGCTTCACGCATTTTTAGATGGCCGCGACGTTGCTCAAAAAAGTGCTTTAATTTATTTGAAAAAAATCAAGAATATTAAAATCGCTACAATCTCTGGTCGTTACTACGCCATGGATCGCGATCAGAATTGGAATCGTATAAAATTAGCTTATGATGCGATTATTTTTGGAATTGGTGAAAAAAATTCTGATACAGTTTCAGCAGTTGAAAATTCTTATAAAAGATCAATCACCGATGAATTTATTTTGCCAACTATTATTGACAATTATAGCGGAATTGAAAATGGTGATGCTTTAATTTTTGCTAATTTCCGCGCTGATCGCGCCCGCGAAATGTCGGATGCAATTTTAAATCCTCAATTCAAAGAATTTGAAACTAAAAAAATCGATTTTTCGCATCGCTTAGCCTTCACCGAATATTCCGAAAAATTAAATAATTTTTATCAAATTTTATTTCCGCCAATTGAAGTAAAAAATTCATTGCCGGAAATTTTATCAGCTCGCGGACTTACGCAATTGCGCATCGCCGAGACTGAAAAATATGCTCACGTAACTTTTTTCTTTTCCTGCGGACAAGAAAAAAAACTTACGGGCGAAAGCAGAATTATGGTAAAATCTCCAGCAGTTGCGACTTACGATTTAAAGCCTGAAATGTCGGCCAATGAAGTTGGTGAAAAATTACGCGAAGCAATTGCCAGCGAAAAATTTGATTTCATAATTGTGAATTATGCCAATCCCGACATGGTTGGACATAGCGGCATGATTGATCCCGCAATTGCAGCCTGTGAGGCAATTGATCGTCAACTTGGTTTATTGGAAAAAATAATTCTCGAAAAAAATGGTCTGATGTTAATTTCAGCAGATCATGGAAATATTGAATGTATGCTTGATCACGATGATCATCCGCATACTTCTCACACAACAAATCCTGTTCCATTAATTTTGATTGGGAAAAATATTTCCGAAATAAAATTGAACAACGGCGCTTTGGACGACATTGCGCCAACGATTTTAGGCTTGATGGGAATTGAGAAACCGCAAGATATGAAAGGTGAAAATTTAATTAAGGCGCCACAACTAATAAAATAAAATGAGCAAAACCGAAATCCAAGCCAACGAAATAGAAGCTAAAAAACCTCCAATGGGATTTGTCAAAACATTAATAATCGCTTTACTTTGCGCTGGTTTTGTGCGCTCGATTTTTTTCGAGCCTTTTCATATTCCGTCAAGCTCAATGAAACCCGGTCTTTTGATTGGTGATTATATTTTTGTCGCCAAATATTCTTATGGTTACAGTCGCTATTCTTTTCCTTTTGGAATTGATTTTTTTGAAGGCAGAATTTTTGAAAAAAACAAACCAAATCGCGGCGATGTTGCGGTTTTCCGTTTACCAACCGAGCCGAGCATTAATTATATAAAAAGAATTATCGGGCTTCCAAATGATCAAATTCAAATGCGCAACGGCGTGCTTTTTATCAATAATATTGAAGTTTCAAAAATTGCTAACGGCGTTTTCAGCGACAATGACGAATCTTTAAAAGTTGAAATTAGAAAATTTCTCGAAACTTTGCCAGAAGGAAAAACCGTTGAAACTCTTGATCAAAACACCGAAACGCCGCAAGATAATACCGGAATTTATGAAGTTCCTGCGGGTCATTATTTTATGATGGGCGACAATCGCGATAATTCACAAGATAGTCGTTTTTTATCACAAGTTGGCTATGTTCCTGAAGAAAATCTGGTTGGAAAAGCGACTCTAATTTTCTTTTCCAACTCTAAGCCAACTTGGCAATTTTGGAATTGGACAAATTCAATTCGCTATAACCGAATTTTTACTAAAGTTAATTAAATGAATCCTGATTTTTCAAAATTCTGCAATCGCATTAATTACAATTTCAGCGACCAAGCTTTGCTGGAAGAGGCTTTAACGCATCCTAGCCTTTCCAAAGAAAATAAAAATAAACCTAATTATCAACGTTTAGAATTTTTAGGTGACAAGGTTTTATCTCTGGTAATTGCCGAATTTTTGATGAAGAAATATCCGCATGAAATGGAGGGTGATCTTTCAAAACGCCAAGCTTCATTGGTTTCGGGCGAATCTCTGTCAGAAATTGCTTTGGCAATTGGTTTAGAAGAAGTTTTGCAAATCAGCCGCGGCGAAGAAAATATGGGCGGAAAAACTAATAAAAGAAATTTGGAGAATGCTCTTGAAGCTCTAGTTGGAGCTTTATATTTAGATTCTGGTTACAAAGAAGCAGAAAAATTTATTATGACTTTTTGGCAAGATTTGCTGAAGAAAAATCTTACTCCGCCAAAAGATCCGGTTTCAGAATTGCAAGAATTAGTCCAATTAGAATCAAAACAACTGCCACAATATTCTACCATCAAATCAGGTGGCGCAGATCATTCGCCACTTTTCGTCTCAAAGGTTAAAATTTTACACTTAAAATTAGAATTCAGCGCCGAAGGAAAATCGAAAAAAGAAGCCCAAAAGGAAGCCTCAAAAATCGCTCTAGAACATCTCTTAAATTTGAATTAATGCCGAGTTGCATTCAAAATATAAGAAATAGCAAAGAACTTTTGAGAAAAATTGGCGGCTCTCAAAAATTTTCAAACTAACTCATAGTCATCCTGAACTTGTTTCAGGATCTATTTCTCACCGTTATCAAAATTATTTATTTTCCATCTTCTTCATTTCTCGAATCATAAAAGGCACTTGAAAAACTGTAAAAATTAGTGAAATTGGTATCATTCCAAAAACTTTAAACTGCACCCAAAAATCAGTAGAAAAATTTCTCCAGATTAATTCATTTAATATCGCTAAAATCAAAAAGAAAAATCCCCAACGCAATGAGAGAGTAAGCCAAGCGCGATTATCCATTTTAATTTGTTCACCCAAAATATAAGATAAAAACGGCTTCTTCTTAAAATATCCGTAAAACAAAATTACGGCAAAAATCACATTAATTATCGTTGGCTTCATCTTGATGAAAATATCATCTTTCAATAAGATCGTCAAACCGCCAAAAACTCCCAAGGTAATTCCAGAAACCAAAGCAACTGTCGGAATTTTTCCGGTTAAAAAATAAGAAATAATCAAGGCAATAAAAGTTGTAACAACCATGTAAATAGTTGCCGTAACTAATGGATCGGGAGTTTTAGCTAATTTGTAAATAGCAAAAAAAACAATTAACGGCAAATAATCATAAAGAAATTTTGTTGTCGATTCTTTGGGTTTTTTCATTTAGTTGCAGGAAAGTTGAGAGTTAGGATTTTTTGTAAAAGCTAAAAGCGTGACCTGATATTTTAAATCAGATTTATTTGAGTTTAAATATTCAGTTATTTTTGAATCATTAACTTGTGAACCTTGCACAATGTTGATATATCTACTTCCGGCTTGTTTCATGCCAATGATATTTTTTTCCAGCAACCAGTTAGATTTATTGCCAATTACTAAAATTTGATTTTCTTTAAATTCAAGTTGTCTGCCGTCTTTTGTGTAAATTCCATAATTAATATATGCTGAATCGCCGCAGGAAATATTTTCACCAACACCTTCTTCCAAATCTTTAACCGAAACCTGTAAAGCCGGATTTGTTGCGGTCGCTTTTTTTTCTGCTTCTTTTTCAATTTCTTTTTCTTTGGCAATTTCACGCGCCAATTTCACGTTTTCAGCGATAAAAACTGTTTTTTCACGCACTTCGGAAAAATCTTTTTTTATTTGCTCTGATGAAAAACGATTACCCAGTGAACCCGGTTTTTCTTTGTTGGCGAATAGCCCGTAATAAAGAATTACAGATATGCCGATAATTTTTATTATAGGATTGCGCAGCAGTTTAAAAATCATAACTTAAGAAATATTGATTAATCCTTGGCGCAGGATTGTAATTTTTTTATCAGAAATTTTAGCAACTGTAGAAGGTGTTTTTTCTTTAGAAATTCCGCCATCAATTAATAAAGCGAGTTTAGAATTTGTGAAATATTTTTTTACTTCCTCAGCGTTAATTGAAGCTTCATGATTTGATTTGTTGGCGCTGGTTACCGCCAAAATACCGTCAAATTTTTGTAGTAAGTTTTTTATAAATTTTTTTTCAACAATACGAAATCCCAAAAATTTATCGTCATTCTGATTTAAATTTTCAGCTAAAATATTTTTAACATTCTCTTTGGTTTTAAGCACTAAAGTTAAGGCTCCGGGTAAAAATTCTTTAGCAACTTTTTTGGCTATTTCATCAAAATCAAAAATTTTTTCTGCGGTTTTTAAATCCTTCACAAAAATCGCGATTGGTTTTTTTGCATCACGGTTTTTGATTTCATACAATGTATTTACAGCGTCATAATTTCCAGCATCAGCAGCAACTCCATAAACTGTGTCGCTGGCAAAGGAAATTACCTTTCCTTGTCGTAAAAAATCACAAGCCAGTTCAACTGCATTTAAGTCGGATTCTTTAATAATTTTCATGAAACATTGATTTTATTGGCTCGAAAGATTTGCGATGAAATTCACAAATTCCAAATTCACGAATTTTTTCAATATGAAATTTCGTGGCGTAGCCGGCATGTTTGTCAAAACCAAATGACGAATGTTTTTGGTGAATATTTTTCATAATTTCATCGCGAGTTTCTTTGGCGATTATCGAGGCAGCGGCAATTGAAAGGCTTTTTTGATCACCCTTTATAATCGCCAACATCTCTTTAATTTTATCTTGTTTTGTGAAGGGAATAAAATTGCCATCAATCAAAATTAATTGCGGAAAAATGCCGTATTTTTTCTGTAAATCAAGAAAAGCGCGATGCATCGCTAATTTTGTGGCCTGAAAAATATTTATTTCATCAATAATTTTTTCATCAACCACGCCAATTCCAAATTTGACAATTCCAGATTTTTCTTTGATTAAAAGTTCGGCAAAAATCTTTTTTCGTAAAGACTTTGAAAGCTTTTTTGAATCATTAATTTCACTGGGAAAATCGCTTTTATTTAAGATCGCGCAAGCTGCAACCACAGGTCCTGCAAGTGGACCGCGACCTGCTTCATCAATTCCGGCAGCAATGAAATTAGGATAACTATTTTCAATTGAGAAATTTGGGGAAATTTCGGGTTGCATTTCTAAGTAAAATTAATTTAATGGCGAGACACAGACTTTTTCCTTAAGAAAAAGCAATTTCGAACCTTTCGTTTAAAAATTCCAATTCATTTTCTCATGTCATTTATTAATAAAAATTTTGGCGCTAAGCCGTCTTTACTTAAACCAATCATAATTGTTGTTGCTATCTTGCTTGTTATCGGAGGAGCATATTCGTTCCTTGGTAAAAAATCAGGAGCCGAATCTGATGAAAAAAAGGTTGATTCCGCAGAAGCAATTAATCCAAGCGGAATTGATAAAGATCAAAAAGTTAAAAAAGTTGAAGATGTTGAAGAAGTAGTTGCAAAATGGATTCAAGCCAATCCAAGAGCAATTATTGCCTCTGTTGCCAATATGCAAAAAGCTGAAATGGAAGGAAAAACCAAAGATGCTCAAAAAAATATTGCCACTAAAAAAGATGAGCTTTTCAATGACAAAAACTCACCTCAATATGCGCCTTCTGGTTATGATGTAACTGTTGTTGAATTTTTCGACTATGCTTGTGGTTATTGCAAAAAAGCTCACGCAACTGTCGAAGAGCTAATCAAAGAAGATAAAAAAGTTAGAATTGTTTATAAAGAATTTCCGATTCTTGGTCAAGCTTCTCAAGAAATGTCAACCGTAGGAATTGCAGTTAACATAATTAACCCTTCTTCTTATAAAAAGTTTTATGACGGCATGATGAAATCAAACGAAAGAGGCAAGGATGCAGCTTTGAAAGTTGCTAAAGCAGCTGGAGTTAACATGTCTAAACTCGAATCAACTTTAAAAAATGATTCAGCTAAAATTAATGAAATTTTACAATCAAATTTGAGCTTAGGCGGAACCATCGGAATTAACGGAACTCCTGGTTTTGTAGTCGGCGAAGAACTGATTCCTGGAGCTTTTGAGCTTGCAGCTTTCAAAGAAAAAATTGCCGCAGTTCGCGCAGCAAAATAGTTTAATTTCTCTTTTTCGTCGCTCTGGCGGAAAAGAGAAACCCTTCTCTCATGAAAATCACCACTTCAAATTTTTCCTCTCCAGATTTTTCCACATTATCCAGCCAGCAAAAACAGGTTATAGAAGCCTTTGAAGCTGGTAAAAATATTTTTGTCACTGGTGGCGCCGGAAGCGGCAAGTCTTATCTCTTAAGCTTTTTAAAACGTAATTATGGCAATAAGGGTCTTGATGTAACTGCCAGCACCGGAATTGCTGCGGTGAATATTGGCGGCTCAACAATTCATTCTTGGGCCGGAATTGGTTTAGCCAATTTACCAATTGATCAGATTGTAGAAAATATTTTTAGCGGAAAATTCAGCAAAATAAGACGCAGAATCAAGCACGCACGCGCTTTGGCAATTGATGAAATTTCAATGATTTCGGCAGAAGTATTGGAAATTCTCGATCAAGTTTTTCGTCGCATCCGCGAAAATAATGCGCCGATGGGCGGCATTCAAATGTTGTTTTTTGGTGATTTTTTGCAGCTTCCGCCAATTAATCGCAGTGGCAGCAATTTTAATTTCTGTTTTGAATCGGAAGCTTGGAAAAAACTGAATCTGGAAATGTTTGAATTGGAAGAAATTTTTCGCCAAACTGACCAAAAATTTATCAAGATTCTCAATAATTTACGCTTTGGAAAACTTGATGAAAGTGACCGCGAAGCTTTAGAAGCAAGGCTTAACGCCAATGATGAAAATCTGGCGATCAAGCCGACAATTCTCACAACTCACAATGCCAAAGTTGAGAAAATAAATTTTGAAGAATTGAAAAAAATTCCCCGCGAAGAAATTTTACATGGTGCAGAATATTTTGGACAACCTGATCGTGTCGAATTTTTGAAGAAAAATTGTATCGCGCCAGAAGCCTTGAAATTAAAGGTTGGAGCGCAGGTGATGATGATTAAAAATACTTACCAAAAAGAAGGAATAATTAACGGTTCTTTGGGAATTGTTCGTAATTTTTCGCCGAAAAAACTTTATCCGATTGTAGAATTTGCTAATGGAAAAATTCTCACAATTGCGCCAGAAGAATGGCTGATTGAAAAATATGATGAAGAAAAAAGATTGGTTGTAACTGAAGCAGGCGTAAATCAAGTGCCGTTAATTCTGGCTTGGGCGATGACAATTCACAAATCTCAAGGTTTAACTTTGGATAAAATTTCTTGCGATTTATCAGATGTTTTTAGCCCAGGGCAAGCTTATGTTGCATTGTCACGCGCCCGCAGCTTGGAAGGAATTTTTATTGAGTCGATTAATTTTAATCGCATTGCAACCAATCGTGAAGCGGTTAATTTTTACAAAGGTTTGAAAAATTGAGATTGCAATTTTAATCAAGCCCGAGTGGACCCCGTCGTGAAGACGGGGTGACAGTTTACTTAACAGATTATTTAGTTTAGCGGCCAAACTAAAGTTTGTCACCCCGTCTTCACGACCATTGTCAACCCCGTCTTTAATCGCATTGCAACCAATCGTGAAGCGGTTAATTTTTACAAAGGTTTGAAAAATTGAGATTGCAATTTTAGTCAAGCCCGAGTGGACCCCGTCGTGAAGATGGGGTGACATCGTAGTTAGTTTAGTGATCAAACTAAAGTTTGTCACCCCGTCTTCACGACCATTGTCACCCCGTCTTCACGACGGGGTCTACTCGGGTTTGTAACGCATAAAAAATAAACAGAAAAAAGTACCAAATAAAAATAAAAAGCAGTGTCATTCTTTCATAAACTCTCAGACAATTCCCAAGGTATTTTCTACGCAATTCTCTCCTGCTTTTTCGCGTCAATTCTTATTGCATTAGTTCGTTATCTTTCTGCCGATTTCCACATTTTTTTCATCGTGATGGTGCGAAATCTTTTTGGGCTTTTATTTTTCATGCCTCAAATCATCAAAAATCATAAAGGTATTTTCAAAACCAACAAATTACACCTGCATATTTTTCGTGGAGTAAATGGCTTGGTTTCAATGTTAATATGGTTTCATGTTGTAACGGTTTTGCCTTTATCGGAAGCGGTTTCAATCAGTTTTATAATTCCGATTTTAACCACCGTTGCCGCAATAATTTTTCTCAAAGAAAAAGTAAAAACTCATAGCTGGATTGCCAGTTTTATTGGTCTTGCGGGCATTTTAATAATTTTGCGTCCCGGTTTTAAAGAATTTAATTCCACTTATTTTTATTCATTCGCTTCGGTTTGTTTATGGATAATTTCTAATATCGTAATAAAAATTATGACCAAAACCGATAAGCCACAAACTATTGTTGCTTATATGTCGTTGGTGATGCTGATTTGCTCAATTCCTTTTGCATTACCTCATTTACAGCCGCTTAATCTGGAAAACTTTCTATGGTTTGCCTTGCTTGGATTAATTTCAAATGTAACTCATATTTGCATTTCAAATGCTTATGCCAAATCTGATCTTTCCTATATTCAGCCTTTTGATTTTACGCGCCTTATCTTTACCGCGATAATATCTTATTTCGCTTTTGGAGAAGTGATTGATTTTTGGGTTGTAGTCGGATCAATTGTGATTTTATGCGGCGTGATTATTGTTATGCCGAAACGCAAGAAACAAAAATTACTTGCTGCAGATCCGATAAAAATGCAAATTTAGCAAAAAGAAAATTTTATGTTAGACTATTTCAAGCAAGTAATCTCTAAGCTTCAAAGCGAAAATCGTTACCGTGAATTTTTGGATATTTCGCGTATTTGCGGCGATTTTCCTTACGCTGTTAATAATAAAAACGGTCAGAAAGTCACGGTTTGGTGTTCCAATGATTATTTGGGAATGGGTCAAAATCCGGCCGCAATTGCGGAGGCAATTTCAGTTTTAAAATGCCACGGAATTGGCGCTGGCGGAACGCGCAATATTTCAGGCACCAATCATGCAATTGTTGAGCTTGAAAGAGTGGTGGCCAATTTGCATGGTAAAGATGCATCTTTAACCTTTGTTTCTGGCTATGTTGCAAATGATGCAACAATTCAGACTATAGCAAAAATAATTCCCAATTTGGTGATTTTTTCTGATCAAAAAAATCATGCCTCAATAATTTCGGGCATTAGAAATAGTCGCGCTGAAAAACATATTTTTCGCCATAATGACATGGCGCATTTAGAAGAATTGCTGCAAAAATATCCTAAAGATCATCCCAAAATAATTATCTGTGAATCAGTTTATTCCATGGATGGCGATTTTGGCAAAATTGCTGAAATAAGTTCTCTGGCTAAAAAATATCAAGCTTACACTTATGTTGATGAAGTTCACGCCGTTGGACTTTATGGCGCAACGGGTGGCGGGCTTTGCCAAGAATTAGGATTGGAAAACGAAATTGATATTATTCAAGGAACTTTCGCCAAAGCTTTTGGTACGATCGGAGGTTATATCGTCGCTAAATCTGACATTATTAATGCAATTCGTTCAATCGCTTCCGGTTTTATTTTTACTACAGCCTTGCCACCAGTAATCGCAGCTGCTACGGTTTGCAATATTCGTTATTTACAAACAAGTTCAAAAGAGCGCGAGAAAATGCGAGAAAATGTCGCGAAGTTAAAAAGTAAATTGCAGGAAATTGAAGTAAGTATTGTTCAAAATGATTCTCATATTGTATCAGTAAAAATTGGTGATGCAGCTAAGGCTAAAGAAATCTCGAAACGTCTATTGGATGAATTTAATATTTACATTCAGCATATAAATTATCCAACTGTTGCCAAAGGTGATGAGAGATTGCGCATCACTGCAACGCCACTTCATAATGACATTATGATTGATAATTTGATTTTAGGTCTAAAAAAAGTAGTTAATTAAATTTCTTCGAAACTCATGAAAACCAAAATCTCCGCCTTCACCCTAATCGAACTCTCCGCCGTTATCGCAATCATAGGAATTTTAATCGCCGGAGTAATGACCGCCAACGGCTTGGTCAAAAAATCCAAAATCGCTGCCGCTCAAAGCCTAACCAAAGCTTCTCCAATCGCCGGTATAACTGATAATGCTTTATGGCTAGAAAGCAGCGCCGAATCTAGTTTTAAGGATACCGAATCTTCCACCGGCGATTCGGTAACAACTTGGTATGATCAAAAAAACGCTGTAAATAAATCTTCAGTCGTAGCCGTAGGAACAGGACCAACTTATTCCAACACCATTAACTACATCCACGCCGTAAAGTTCAGCGGCAGCACTGCTAATTATCTTCAAGTCTCCGACGCATCTTTTTTAAACAACAGCGATTACACAATTGTAGTTCTAGAAAAACGCCAAAGCGCAACAGCTGGATATTTCATCGGTGATAGCGCAGTTTCAACCGCCAATCAAACTTTACTACTCGGCTATAGCGCTGACGCTGCTATCGCTCATTCCCAAGGTACAGGAAATGCTTACAC
>CAMAXU010000002.1 GCA_945862455.1 Rickettsia typhi
ACAACGTAACTGGCGGAAGTCCAAGTACAGGAACTGTATCAGCAGGACCAGTTTCAATAACTTGTAACACTGCACAAAATTATTCTTCGACTCCATTTACTGCGACTTGCTCCGGTGGTGCTGCGATTACAGGAGCATGTGCTTGTGCAACGGGATATGTTTATTCTGGCGGAAATTGTAATTCCTGCGACACGGCTAACAATTATATATTCAGCAGTGGCGGAAGTTGTATTTTGGGATGCGCAGTTCCAAACGGAAGCGGAGTTACTGCTACCGGAGTTGCCGTTGGGAACAATGTTACCATACAATGCAACTCCAGTGGTTATAGTGGAAATTATACTTATAGCTGCAATAGCTCTGGCGTACTTTCCGTTGTTACAGCCTGTCCAGTACCACCTTGTACCGGAGGAGATAGCATTGTTGACGCCACAATTAGCGGTGTCAGTTATAAAATTCATACCTTCAACTCCTTTGGAACTTTTAGATGTCCATCACAAAGGTCTGTTGATGTTTTAGTGGTTGGCGCTGGTGGAAATGGAGGCGGAAGCACTGGAGGCGGAGGAGGCGGAGGCGGAGCTGGTGGAGTAGTATTTAAAACCAATCATCTATTAACTGCTCAATTATATTCAGTTACCGTAGGCTCTCCAAGCGCTAATACTGGCACCAAAGGAGGAGATTCAATATTTGATACAATAACAGCTTATGGCGGTGGAGCTGGAGGTGATTACAAAATTAATGGTCAAAGCGGCGGATCGGGAGGTGGTGTTGGAAGAGATTTTGTTGGAGTCAGTTCAACAGCTACCAAAGGAATTGGCGGCGGAACGCTTTATGGAAATAACGGTGGAATTGGTGCAGCCAGTATTTGGTCTGGCGGAGGTGGCGGCGGGGGAGCTGGCGGAGTTGGATCAAATAGCATAGGCGGATCTCAAGCTACTGAAAGAGCTGGAGCTGGAGGTGCTGGAATTGCCAATCCAATTTATTCAACACCAGCTTTTATTGCTGGCGGCGGAGGTGGTGGAAACGAAGGAAACCAAAATGTGGCGCTAGGAGGTTCTGGTATTGGAGGCAATGGAGGCACTCGTGCTTATGATATTATTCATATACAACCAACGTCAGGAGCATCAAACACCGGTAGCGGCGGCGGAGGCGGCGGAGGTGGCAGCGAAATGGGATACGGCAGCTCTGGTATTGTAATTGTTCGTTATGTCAAATAATTCCTATACCAAAGTAACTATTTACACTCCCAATTAAGCCTCGTCTTTTTGGTAAAAATTTTCTCGGATAATGAAGTTGTGCCGCTTGGTACAACTTCATTATTTGTCGTAATTTTTGCTCAAAAATACTTTGCTTGATGGGAATATAAATCAGTTAGTTTGGTGCAGATCTGCAGTCTAACTTTCAGTTGTATAATTCGGTGATTCAGAAGTGATTGTAATTGAATGCGGGTGCGATTCGCGGAGTCCGGAATTTGTGATGCGCACAAAATTACAATTCTTTCTCATTTCTTCAATTGAGGCGTTTCCAGTATAACCCATTGAAGCTTTTAAGCCGCCGATAAGCTGATGAACAACATCTGAAACTGGGCCTTTATAAGCAACGCGACCTTCAACACCTTCCGGAACTAATTTTAACTTATCTGAAACATCTTGTTGGAAATAACGATCAGCCGAACCGCGAGCCATTGCGCCAAGAGATCCCATGCCGCGATAAACTTTGTAAGAACGACCTTTGAATAAAACAATTTCACCCGGAGTTTCTTCAGTTCCTGCAAGTAATCCGCCAAGCATCACGCATGAAGCGCCAGCGGCGATGGCTTTGGCTAAGTCACCTGAAAAACGAATTCCACCGTCAGAAATAACCGGAATTTTTACTTTATCGCAATATTCAACAACATCCATAATCGCTGAAAGTTGAGGCACGCCAACGCCCGCAACAACGCGAGTTGTGCAAATTGAACCCGGTCCAATACCAACCTTCACGCCATCGGCACCAGCTTCAATCAAAGCTTTTGCTGCTTCTAAAGTTGCGATATTTCCGGCGATGAATTGTTGTTTTGGGTGAGATTTTTTTAATTCACGAACTGTTTCAATCACGCCTGCAGAATGTCCGTGAGCTGTGTCAATTACCACAATGTCAACTCCGGCTTCAATTAAACTTTCAGCACGTTTAATTCCCTCGCGACCAACTCCGGTTGCAGCTGCAACTAGCAATCGACCTTCTTCATCCTTGGAAGCATGTGGAAATTGTTTATTTTTTTCGATGTCTTTTCCGGTAATTAAGCCAACGCAATTGCCGTTTGAATCGGTGATAATAATGCGCTCAATTTTATTTTTATGAAGCAGCTCTTTAGCATCAACTTTGCTAATATTTTGTTTAGCGGTAATGAGTCCGCTTTTAGTCATTAATTCTTTGACTGGTTGTTTTTTATCAGTGGCAAAACGCACGTCACGATTGGTTAAAATGCCAACTAGTTTTTTTGATCCTTCTTTCACAACCGGAATTCCAGAAATGCCGTAATGTTTCATTAAATGCAAAGCATCGGCCAAAGTTTCGTCCGGCGTTATGGTTAGTGGATTTACAACAATTCCTGATTCAAATTTTTTAACTCTTCTAACTTCGTCAGCTTGATCTTTGATCGAAAGATTTTTGTGAATGCAGCCAATGCCGCCGCATTGCGCCATTGCAATTGCCAATCTGCTTTCGGTCACAGTATCCATTGCTGAAGAAATGATCGGAATTTCGAGAGAAATAGTTTTGGTAATGCGGGTTTTTGTACTGGCATCTGCCGGCAAAACATTTGAAAATGCGGGCTTTAACAACACATCATCGAAAGTTAAGGAAGGTGCAATGGTTTCGATGATTTTACGATTTTTTGTCATATCGGATAAAATGAATTTGTCAGGCAAGAAAGAGCTGGCAAATTATTTTTGGCTTCAAAAAATAAAAAACAATTAATAACTCCCTAACAAACCTTGAAAATATGCCTTCTCAAATTGAAAAACTTTGTTTTGATCGCAATATAAAATTAACTGAAAACCGCCGCATCATCGCGCGCGTGATTTCTGACAGCGTCGATCATCCCGATGTTGAAGAGGTTTTTTATCGCGCTTCAAAAATTAATCCTAAAATCGGAATTGCCACAGTTTATCGCGCCGTAAAAATGTTTGAAGAACTCGGCGTAATTGCCAAGCATGACTTCGGCAGCAAGGGTCGCGCTCGTTATGAAAAACTTGAAGGCGAAGATCATCACGATCATTTGGTCGATATTACGACTGATGAAGTTCATGAATTTTTTAATGAAGAATTAGAAAAATTAAAAACTAAAATTGCCCAAGAAAAAGGTTTTGAATTGATTGGGCATAGATTAGAGCTTTATTGCAGACCATTGAAGAAGTAGTCTAAAGGATCATTGCGCTTCATTTTCTAACCTAAAATCACCGCTTTTTATGACCGACATCCTTAGAAAAATTCTTCTTTCGCAACTTCAATTTGAAGGCGCAGATAATCCTGAAAAATTTCTCAAAACTTTTGCCGATTTATACCGCATCGAACTTTTCAAAGATGGTCTAGATTTAATTCTCACCAAAGTTCAACAAAAACAACTCCGCTTCGAAATCAAGATTATCAAGGGTTGGGATACAAATGTCGGTTGTTTTTTAACCGAACAAAAAAGTCTTTATGATAAAACTTTGGGACGTTTTATAAAAAAAGCTGATCTCAAAATTACTTTACGCAGCCTCACGCATAATGTTCTCGCTCATGAAATGGCGCATGCTTGGGAATTTGAAGGTGGCATAAATTTAGGCGAAGATTTTCGTAAAGCTATCGGCTTTGATATGAAAGATAGATCGCCCCAAAGCTTGCCGCTAAAAGCCGAAATAAAAAGATTGATGGTTGAAGGCATGAATAGATATCCACAAAATCAAATTATTTCTGAACTTTTTGCCCGCTATTTTGAATTACTTAGCATCTCGCGCGATGTTCGCACTTTTGGCGAATTTTCTACCAGAGATGTCATGGACTTTTTTGAAAACACCACTAACTTTATTGCGAAGATTTTTAATCCCCAAATCAGAGTAAAAATTGATCCGAAAGTTGCCGTAGAAACGTCTGAGATAGCTAGACAAATCAAGCTTTCAGCGCCAGAACAAAAATTCTCAGATCGAATAGATTCATTTCACAGCAAAGCAAAAAATCCTCAAGAAAATAAGCCAATAGAAAGAAGTTGGGCCAAAAGCACAAAATCAAATTCTATGTGGCAAGCCGGTTGGCAAAAACATCAAGAAATTAAAGATACCAAGGGGGAAAAATAATGGCTATTTATACCAAATTAACTCGTCAGGAAATCGAAGATCATCTTACCAATTACAAATTGGGAACTTTGACAAATTTTAAAGAAATTATCGAAGGAATTGATAATACAAATTTGCTTATCGAAACCACGCAAGGCAGGTTTATTCTAACTATTTTTGAATCACGAATTGATAAAAATTCGCTGCCTTTTTTTATTAATTTTAAAATTCATTTGGCACAAAAAGGCATTTGTTGTCCAATTCCTATTGTTGCCAATACAGGCGCTTCAATAGTTGATTTGAAAGGTAAAAAATCAACGATAGTAACTTTCTTGAATGGCTCGTCTTTAAAAGCTCGCGAAGATGGATATTATGATAATATTAAGCCACATCATTGTTACGAAATTGGCAAAGTTTTAGCTCGTTTACATTTGGCGACAGCAGATTTTAACATGTTGCGCGAGAATGAATTAAATCCTTTGGTTTTAAGAAATTTATTTAACAAAATTCAATATTTGCACCGCAATTTACGTGCAGAAATTTTAGGAAATTTAGATTTTCTTGAAAAGAATTGGCAATTGAATTTACCAAGTGGCGCCAGTCATTTAGACCTTTTTCCGGATAATGTTTTTTTTGATCAGGAAGCTAAAATGAGCGGTGTAATTGATTTTTATTTCGCTGCCAATGATTTGCTGATTTATGATTTTGCGATTGCAGTTAATGCTTGGTGTTTTGATGAGAAAAATAATTTTGATCAGCAAAAATTTGATGAGATGTTTCATGGTTATGAAGAAGTCAGAAAATTTTCTACTGAAGAAAAAGACTTCTTAAAAATTGCCTTGGTTGGAGCAGCGATGCGCTTTTTGCTAACAAGGCTTCACGACATGTTTGTTGTTTCAACTGAAAATTTGGTTAAGATTAAAAATCCGAAAGAATATTTAACAAAATTAAGATTTTTTAAGTCGAAATTATGAGCGTAAAATTCCATTTTTTTGGCAAAGATTGTATAGTTGATCGCGCGATTACTGATCGCAAAGATTTAAAGCGATCCTTGCTCGAGAAGGGTTTTGAGTTTGATGTAATTCAATTTGTGAATCAGGTTCATAGTAACAATGTAATTACAATTGATGCACATAGTAAAATTCATGGTGATCAAAATTTACCAAAAGCAGATGCAATTGTAACCAATTTAAAAAAAGTTGTGATTGGTGTTTTTACAGCAGATTGCGCTCCGATTTTTTTATATGATGAAGAGAGAAAAATTGTTGCCGTTATTCATGCTGGATGGAAAGGAGCCAAGAATGGCGTGATTAAATCTACTATTACAGAAATGAAAAAATTAGGTGCAAAAAATATTATAGCCTTAATTGGACCGATGATTCAGCAAAAATCTTATGAAGTTTCGCAAGAATTTTTTGATGATTTTACCAGCGAAGATGAAGGAAATAAAATATTTTTTGCAGATGGCAACAAAGCGGATAAACAT
Source organism: Rickettsia typhi (assembly GCA_945862455.1). Taxonomy (GTDB): domain Bacteria; phylum Pseudomonadota; class Alphaproteobacteria; order Rickettsiales; family UBA1997; genus UBA2645. The sequence continues at coordinate 5,779 of CAMAXU010000002.1, forward strand.
ATGTTTGATTTGCCGAGTTATGTAGGAAAAAAATTATGTGAGGAAGGGATTTTTGAAATTAAAAATTCAGGAATTGATACTTATGAAAATGAGAAAGAATTTTTTAGCTACAGAAGATCGACGCATCGCGCGGAAGTAGATTGCGGAAGAAATATTTCGGTGATTGCGCTGGGATAAAAGGAATTCTATTCGTGACGGCGTTCGCCTTTGACGACCTACAGCTTTGGCGACTACAGCGCGGCATCACACTTCGTTAACACTTCATCTCGATTGCTTTTTGCGGATCAATCGAGATGAAGTGTTAACGAAAGCGGATGGTGCCTGAAGCCGGAATCGAACCAGCGACACAAGGATTTTCAGTCCTTTGCTCTACCAACTGAGCTATTCAGGCATAATGAGTCTGTCTCGTAAATCAAGCTTTTCGCAATTCTGATTTTTTTGAAACGCACGTACATCTGGGTACGCTTACCTTTCAAAAAAATCAGAATCACAAAAATTTCTTAGAAAATTTTGATTTACGCAACAGACTTATAATTTATTTCTACTCAAAACGAAGGCGTGCAAGCTAAGAATGGTCTTTTATTTTGCAAGCTTGCTTAAAAATTAATTTCAAAAATTTATGGAAAACCTTACGGATTATTCAAAATATGTTAATGCTGCTTATTTAATAGCTGGTCTTTGTTTGTCTATGTTGATGTTGTTTGTTGTGACTAATTTCTTTCGCGTAAAATCAAAAATAAAAAATGAAAAATCAGCGTAAAAAAAAGCGGATAATTTTTGTTGGTTCGATTTTTCTGATTTCGATTTTGGCTTTGGCTTTCGTAATTTCAAATTTTCGCGACAATATGGTTTTTTTCTATTCTCCGAGTGAATTGCTAAAAATCGAAGTTTTGCAAAAAGTTCACAATCGCCAAATCAGGATTGGCGGGTTGGTAAAAGAAAATAGTGTAAAGAAAATTGATGCTTTAACTACACAATTTGTAGTTACCGATATGCAAAAAGATTTGGTGATTGAGTATGTGGGAATATTGCCTGACTTATTTCGCGAAAAACAGGGCGTAGTGGCAAAAGGGAAATTTGATGAAGAGAAAAATCAATTTTTTTCCAAAGAAATGTTAGTGAAACATGATGAAAAATACATGCCGCCTGAAGTGGCTAAAGCCTTGAAAGATAAGGGTGTGTTTGAGGGAAATAAATAATTATTTATTAGCTTTTTCTACCAACTCGTTACTTTTTTTTTCAGTCACGCTTTCTAATTTTGTCATAAATTCTTGTTTTGAAAGTCCGGGATTTATTGGTTCCAAAAATTCTAATGTAATTCTTCCTGGTTTTTTCGGAGTTCCCTTGCCCCAAAAAACTCCTGAATTTAAAGCCGCTGGCACAACTTTTACGCCGATTGAAAGATATAAAGCAGCAATTCCTGCTTGATAAGGAAATTTATCGGATTCAACTCCGACGGGAACTCGAGTTCCTTGAGGAAATAAAACTATGCTCTGTCCTTTTGCTAAATAATCTTTTGTTTGTTTGATAAGTGCTTTAAGCGCCTTAGCGCCACCGCTTCTATCAACAATAATTCCGCTCATCACTCTTAAATACCAACCGTAAAATGGGATTTTTAATAATTCTTTTTTAAAAGCATAAGCTGGACGACTAACTATCAAATGCATGATAATTGTTTCCCAAGCTGATTGATGTTTGCAGGCTATGATACAAGGTTCTTTAGGTAAATTTTCTAGGCCGATAAATTCATAATCAATTTGGCATAATTTCTTTAACATCCACATCGCACCAATTGCCCAAATTTTTGCCCCACGATCAGCAATTTTGGCGCTTCTAAAAATAAATGCCGGAAAATAAATAATTGGAATGATTGCGCCCCATAAATTGAGGAAAATGGTGAAAATTATCGAAGTGATGCGGTTCATAATCTAATTTTGAATTGGTACTTCTTTGAATGGTTTGCCATTAATTAATAAAGTATTGATTTTGGATTTATGATTTTGATCAACATCAATTAGAACTTCAATTTTATCGACTCTTTTTATGGGCTTCTTCATTTTCGGACTAATAAAATATTCCTCAATTCCATATTCGATTCTGCCGTCAGGCTGCATAAAACCTTTAATTGCAACTTCACCATCTTTGAGTTTCTCCGAGTTATCGTAAACAAGTCTTTCTGAAATATAATACTTACCTTTTGGGCGCAAGATTGCATAGATTTCATTATTGTCAGACTTGATTTTGTTTACATCTTTTTTTATGCCAAAATTGTTGCCATAGGAAAAACTGTAAAGCAAATAAATGCCGTTTTCTTTTATTAATTTGGGCTGGTTGGATAATGAAGCTCTTATTAAAACCGTTTCTGCTTTTGGGCTGGATAAATTTTTATTTTCAAAGGCAAACCAAGTTAAAAAAGTAAAAACTTGCAGCAGAATTAACAAAAGAAATTTCTTAATTTTTCCGTTAAATGTCATCGCCTTAATCATTGTAGATTTTTCTTCTTTGGACAGAAGCTGTTTTGCGAAGCAAGAAAAAAATTGAAACTGGTGCCGATTGAGAGAATCGAACTCCCGACCCACTGTTTACAAGACAGTAGCTCTACCTCTGAGCTAAATCGGCATTTTAAGAGGCGGGAAACTATTTTTGCGCAAGAAAAACTGCAAGGAATTTTTCCAAATTCTTTTAATATATATACCAAATTAACTATCTCTTGATAGCCATAACTTTGTCTTTTTGGTAAAAATTTGCTCAGAAATACTTCGTTAGCGCTATTAAGAGATAGTTAATTTGGTATATTCCTATTCAATTATAGAAATAAAAAACCGGATCAACCTTTTGGCTGATCCGGTTTTTAAACTCAGTTAAAAGTAATTAAATTACTTTTTAGCAGGAGCTTCAACAGCAGCTGGAGCAGCAGCTTCTTCGGCTTTCACTTCAGCTTTTTTAGCTTTTTTATGAGCTTTTTTAGCGGCTTTAACTTCAGGTTTAGCTTCAGCAACTTTAGCATCAGCTTTAACTTCTGCAGTTTTAACTTCAGCTTTAGCAGCTACTGGAGCAGCAACTTTAGCATCAGCTTTAGCAGCAGCTACTGGAGCAGCGGCTTTAACTTCAGCTTTAGCAGCTACTGGAGCAGCAGCTTTAACTTCAGCTTTAACAGCTTGAGCTTGAGCAGCAGTTGCGAAAAGAGAAACTGCAGCAATGATCAATGAAATTTTTTTCATTTTATTTATACACCAAATTGGTTTTGAGAGGCTAATCATTTCTGATTAGTTTCTTTCGATAATTATTAAGCTTAGCAGCTTTTAAGGGGCTGCAGGCAAAAATAACAGAAAGGCGGGCGGCAAAATATGGACCCAAATTTGTTTGTCAAATTAAAAGTGAATCACTTTTTGGTAAGCATCTAAAACCGCTTCATGCATCATTTCTGACATTGTTGGATGAGCAAAAATTGTATGCATTAAATCTTCTTCGGTTAATTCTGCCTGTTTCGCGATTACATAACCTTGAATCATCTCAGTAACTTCAGCGCCAATTAAATGCGCACCTAAAAGCTCACCAGTTTTTTCATCAAAAATAACTTTAATTAAACCTTCGGTTTCACCCATCGCAATTGCTTTGCCATTCGCCATGTAAGGAAAGCGACCGACTTTAATTTTTTTACCGGCGGCAATTGCTTTTTTCTCAGTCAAGCCAACAGAAGCGATTTGCGGCATTGAATAAGTGCAACCCGGAATATTTTCTTTTTTGATCGGGTGAATTTTTTTGGCATCATGTTTACCCATTTTGCTGGCAATTTTTTCAGCAGCAATAACACCTTCGTGAGATGCTTTGTGAGCCAGCCAAGGAGCGCCAGCAACGTCGCCAATTGCAAAAATATTGGCATCAGCAGTTTCTAAATAACCATTAATTTCGATATTGCCTTTAACCACTTTTACTTTGGTTTTTTCTAAACCTAAATTTTCAGTATTGGCAACAATTCCAACTGCCATTATAACTTTTTCAGCAGTAATTTCTTCCAATTTTCCAGCGATTTCAACTGATGCAGCAACTGATCCTTTGCCTTTTTTCAAAGATTTAAGCGCGGCGGAAGTGTAAATTTTAATGCCTTGTTTTTCGAAAGATTTGCGTGCCAATTTTGAAATTTCTTCATCTTCAACCGGAAGAATATTTTCTGCCATTTCAATTAGTGTAACTTCTGAACCCATGTTTTTGTAGAATGAGGCAAATTCACAACCAATCGCGCCCGAGCCAACAACCAACAAAGATTTTGGTAAAGCTTTCGGAGTCATTGCTTCGCGGTAAGTCCAGATATTTTCCACATCAGGTTCCATGCCGGCAATCACACGCGCGCGCGCTCCTGTTGCGATGATGAAATAAGCAGCTTCAACTTGCGCAACTTCTTTATTATCTTTTGAAACCGAGATTTTTTTTGAATCTAAAAATTTGGCAAAGCCATCAATAACTTCGATTTTATTTTTCTTCATCAGACCACCAATTCCACCGCTTAATTTTTTAGAAACACTGCGTGAACGTTCAATAATTTTAGCAAAATCAAAAGTAATTTTTTCAGCGGCAAAGCCATATGATTCAAGGTTATGCAACATATGATTAACTTCTGAAGATTTCAAAAGCGCTTTGGTTGGAATGCAACCCCAGTTCAAACAAATTCCGCCTAAATGATTAGCTTCAACAATACCAACTTTTAATCCAAGTTGAGCGGCGCGAATTGCAGCTACATAGCCGCCCGGACCAGCACCAATAACACAAAGGTCGAACTTTTTTGCTTGAGAAGTCATAAAAAATTTTAGATTTAAGATTTAGGGATTTATAATTAATCAAATTCGACTTTCGTCGAATTTGGGTTTTTTTGAATTGCTACGCGGCGAGTTAATCGCCGCATCCGCAATAGATTTTATTTTTTTAAAAGATCGATATCTTCAATCAGTTTGACTATGGAACAAACATTAAATCCTAAATCTTAAATCTAAAATCTAAAATCAATGTCCGCAGAAATTGAAAATTTGATCAGCCAGGTTGAAACCTCACTGGCTTTGATTAAGAGGTGTCTTTGAGCCGGAAAAAATTAAAGAAAAATTAATAGAATTAAATCAAAAATCAGAAGATCCTGAATTGTGGAATGATAAAACAGAAGCACAAAAAATTCTTAAAGAGAAATCAATTTTAGAAACCAAATTAAACCAATTTTTGGCAATTGAAACCAGCTTAAAAGATAATCGTGAATATGCAGAATTAGCAAAGTTGGAAAGTGATTTGCAGCTTTTAAAAGATATTGAAAAAACTTTAATTTCTCTCAAAAAAGAATCCGACAGTTTTGAAGTTGAATGTTTGTTTTCTGGCGAAACCGATTTAAATAATTGCTTCGTTGACATCAACGCTGGCGCTGGCGGAACTGATTCTTGTGATTTTGGCGTGATGTTGCTTCGTATGTACGAAAGATTTGCCAATTCCAAAAAATTTAAAGTAGAAATTGTCAGCATTTTAGATGGCGAAGAAGCTGGAATTCGCAGCGCTACAATGAAAATTTCAGGACGTTTTGCTTATGGTTGGATGAAGATGGAATCAGGAGTTCACCGCTTGGTTCGCATCTCGCCATTTAATGCTAATGGTAAAAGACAAACCAGCTTCACATCAGTTTGGGTTTATCCCGAAGTTGATGATGAAATTGAAATCACGATTGAAGAAAAAGATTTGCGCGTTGACACTTTTCGCGCTTCTGGCGCTGGTGGACAACATGTTAATAAAACCGATTCTGCTGTGCGCATGACGCATTTGCCAACCAATATTGTTGTGCAATGTCAAAGTGATCGCTCGCAAATTCGCAATCGCGCCGAATGTATTAAAATGCTGAAATCGCGGCTTTTTGATTTGGAAATGAAAAAGAAAAAAGAAGCGCAATCGCTTTCAGAATCAGTTAAAACCGACAATAGTTGGGGTCATCAAATTCGCTCTTACGTGTTGCATCCTTACCAATTGGTGAAAGATTTGCGCACCGATTACGAAACAGGAAATATCCAAGCCGTTTTAGATGGCGAAATTGAAGGTTTTATCAAAGCAGCTTTGGCAGAAGGTTTAAAAAAATGAATGAAAAATTAGTTAAAGTGCAAACTCTTTTTGAGCTAAAAAACTTCGCATTATCAAAAATAAAAATAATTAAGAAGCCCGTTACTCATACAGAAATACTATTTTACTACTCGGCTTATTTTTATTACTTCGACTCTTTGGTTGATTTTATGAAAAAAGATAGAATTTCCAAAAATTTTACAGAAAAAATGGAAAAATCTTTTGGAAGCAATAACCGAGAATTTTTATCCAAAATAAGAAATTCATTTACACATCATGGTGAAATGATCAGTAGTACTGTTCACGTTGGACATGATGGCGTGTTTTATCCCATTTGCTTTGAAGACGCGCAAAGATTTGATCCGCCAAAAACTTATTTATCGGAAATAATCGAATTTTGTGAAGAAAGAATAGGAAAAGTGATTTTGGAATCGCTTGAAGAGGCTCAATTATTTGGAAATAATATGAACGAAAACCAGATAAGGCGGGAAAATCTTCGAACTATTAATCGCATTAAAGAACATCAACATGTTCCAGATTTTGCGAAAACAAATTTCCCTTCTATAGATTTTAATAAAGTTATCTCAGATCAAGAAAATACATTGAAAGAGCTTTTATTGAAAAAGTAATAAAATTTATTTTGTTGCGGATGCGCGGATTTACTCCGCGCGGAGCAACTCAATTTTCCCTAAATTTTTGAAAAAAATTTAATTTATTTATGCGCTGCCCATTTTGTGGAAATATGGAAACCCAAGTTAAAGATAGTCGCATTTCTGATGATGGCGAATCAATCAAGAGAAGACGTTATTGTGCTGCTTGTGATTCTAGGTTTACAACTTACGAGCGCGTGCAATTGCGTGAAATTTTGGTGATTAAAAAAAATGGCGAAAAGAAAATTTTTGATCCGGAAAAATTGAAAAAATCAATTGAAATGGCGGTGCGTAAAAGGCCGGTTTCTGAGCTTCAGGTTGAAAAATTAGTGAATAATATTGTGCGTCAATTGGAGATGGAAAGTGAAACTGAAATTGCCTCATCAAAAATCGGCGAAATGGTGATGATGGCGCTGGAAAAGCTGGATAAGGTTGCTTTTGTGCGTTTTGCTTCGGTTTATAAAAATTTTGAAAAAGCTGATGATTTCCAAAAATTTATTAAACAGGTGGTAAAACAATGAGCAAAGATATTACGGAAGCGCTGCGTTTCTATCTCGATAATAATTTAGATGAAGTGGTTGCGGAAAATCCGCAAAATTATTTTGCACAAAAAGACAAAATAAAAAAACCAATCGAAACAAAAAAACCTGTAGCTTCAAATACGCCACCAATTCAAAATTTTGTTCGACCACAATTTTCAACAAGTGAGGCACTTTCAACTTTGGCTAAAAAATCTTTACAAATTCCGGCTTCAGATCAGAAATTTCAATCATTAAATGAAATTGTAGCCAAGGCTAAAAAAGCTGCTGACGCGTCGCAAAATCTTGCTGAATTACGCAAAGCAGTCGAAAATTTTGATGGCTGTAATTTAAAAAAAATGGCGACAAATACAGTTTTTTCTGACGGCAGCTCTAATTCCAAAATAATGGTTATTGGCGAAGCGCCCGGAAATCATGAAGATTTGCAAGGTATTCCATTTTGCGGTGATTCAGGAAAAGTTTTGGACGACATGTTTCGCGCCATCAACATGACGCGCCAAGAAAATTTCTATATTACCAATGTGATCTTTTGGCGACCACCCGGAAATCGCCGCCCGACTGATGAAGAATTAGCAATTTGTCGCCCTTTTGTGGAGCGTCATATTCAACTTTTAAATCCGGAAGTTTTGGTTTTAGTTGGCGCAACTTCAATGGCGGCGGTGCTTGGAATTCATGATCCAATTGGTCAAGTGCGTGGAAAATTTATGGATTACGCGCCGAAATTTTTATCGCGCCCAATAAAAAGTTTCACGATTTTTCATCCATCTTATTTAATGCGTCAATCTTCTAAGAAAAAAGTGGCGTGGCTTGATATGTTGGCGCTGGAAGAATTTTTAAAAACTAAAAAATAATGCAAAAACAACTTTTACCCGTTGGATTTTACGATCTGCTTTTCGATGAAGCGGAAAAAAATCATGAAAATATTAACACAGCTTTAGGCGCGTTTTTAAAGGCTGGATATCGTTTGGTGAAAACTCCGCTTGTTGAATTTGAAGATAATTTTTCTAGCGAACAAATGAAAAATTCTTTTCGTGCAACCGATGTTATTTCAGGGAAAAATCTGATTTTTAGAAATGATATTACGCTGCAAATTTCACGACTTTTGGCAACGCGTTTAAAAGAAGAAAAATTGCCCTTAAAACTTTGTTATGTTGGTGATGTGCTTTGTGCAAAAAGCGAAAATCTTTATGCTGATCGTCAACAAACCCAAGTTGGAGTTGAGTTGATAGGCTGCGACAAAGAAAAATCAAATTTAGAAATTGTTGAAACTTTGTTGATCGCGCTAAAAAAATTAGAGATGAAAAATTTATTAATTGAATTTTCTTTGCCCAATTTTTTAGGAATTTTTTTGGATGAAATTGGAATTAAAGAAAAAGTTGAGCTTCGCGAAGCAGTGATGAAAAAAAATCTTTCAATTATCAAAAATCTTGCTGGAAAAAATGCTGAAATAATCAGCAAAATCGCCACTTCTAACGATGATTTAGAAAATCTGGTTCAAGAAATTTTGGCGCAAATTAAATCGCCAAAAATTGTGGAAGAGTTGGAAAAAGCTCAAGCAATTTCGGTATTTTTGAAAGAAAAATTTTCCGAGGTGAAAACCCGTTTTGATTTATTTGGCGATCATGAATCTTCATATCACAGCGGAATTTCTTTTGATGTTTTTAGTGGTGATTTTTCTTACGCAATTGCCCGCGGCGGAAGATATGAAATTGAAAAACTCGATGCAGTTGGAGCAACAATTTACATGAATCGTTTGCGCAGAATTGGGTAGAAATCTATAAGCCAAAAACTTTTTGCGCAGTTCCAAATAAAGCCAAAAGCCCGCTCATGATGACTGACATTTTGATTATGATGTGAGATTCCATGAGTTTCATTTCGGTTCTGACGAGAGCAAATTCTTGCCTAATTTCTTTTCTGAGTAAGGTAAATTCAGATTCGCTTTTTTTCTCCAAATCTAAAACATCCTGCTTCGTTGCTAAATTACTTTCATTTAATTCCGTAACAATTTCGGCATGAGTTTCAGCTTGTTCTTGTGTGAAACCGACTTTTTTAAGGCGGTGCATTATTTCGATTTGTGTGAGTGGATGTGGCATAGTTTGTAGTGATAGCATAAGTTGGTGGAACTTAAGGGTTAATAATTTCGCTAACTTGGTTTTAGTTAGTTGAAGCGGAAATTATTTAACCAAAAATATTTGTCAAATAACAATTACAACCACTTATTACGTTTGAAAACCCAGATCGTGGCAATTGAAGCTACAGCCATCAGCGTTAGCGCGAAAGGATAACCCAACATCCAATCTAATTCCGGCATGATTTTGAAGTTCATTCCATAAATGCTCGCGATCAATGTTGGTGGCATAAAAATCAAAGAGGCAACGGTGAAAATTTTGATAACCTTATTTTGTTCAATATTAATCAAACCAATAAAGCTGTTTTGTAGATATTCTAAACGTGTGAAATTGAAATTGGCGTGCTCAATTAGTGAATTGATATCTTTTACGATAATGCGTAAACGGTTGTAATTTTCGACCATCAAATCTTCATTTCTATGAAGCGAAGAAATCACGCGCTGCTTATCAAACAATGCTTCGCGCAATGACATTGTTAATTCCTGACATTCATTAATCCGCAAAATCATCTTTTCGTCGAGATTTTGATTATAATTAATTTTTCTGCTGATTTCAGCGGTATAACGCGAAACTGATTCAATTAAATCAGCATCAAAATCAACGCGCGCTTCCATCAAGGCGATTAAAATTTTTGACGGATTAGAAAAAATCGCTGGAAATTGTTTAATTTTTTTAATGGTTTCAGAAATCACTTTGCTTTCAAAATAACGCAAACTGAAAAGCACTTTTTCAGTGACGATAAATGAAATTTCACTTTCTTCTAATTTGCTGGTTTGCGGAATTAAATTAATGAAAGTCGAGTTGATTTTAATGATGCCAGAATTTTCTAAATAGCGCGAACTAGTTTCGATTTCTTCTTGTTGTTGGCGGGTTGGGAAAGTTATTTTGTAAAATTCTTCAACCTGTTTAATTTCGTCAATTGTTGGATTTTGCAAATCAATCCAAACCGCTTGCGCTAAATCTTCCACTTCATCGAGAGAGAAAACTTTTTGCTGATTATATTCTGGCAGGTGAAAAATTCTGATCATAATCTAATCCTTTTTAAAAACTTGTTCCAAAACTAAATCGGAAATTCTGGGTTTGATCATAAACTTCACGCTTGGCGACTTTAGCAAAATCTAGGCGGATTGGGCCCAAAGGCGAAGACCAGGCGAGACTAAAGCCATAAGATGAACGTAGAGATCCGGAATCTGCAACTTGAGTTCCTTTTTTACTGATTGAGTCAACTCCTTTTACCGTGCCATTATCGCTAAAGAGAATGCCGTTAATTCCCAATTCTTTTGGCAAACCAAGCGGAAAGCGAAATTCTGCGGTTCCGACATAATAAATTTTACCACCGATTACACCGCCGCCAACTGCGCTGCCATTGGTTAAAGCGCGTGGTCCAATACCAGCATATTGGAAACCGCGGAAGTTGTTGCCTCCTAAAAAGAAACCGTAATTGCTACGAACTCCAGTTCCGTCAACTGCCTCAATCGCACCACCGCGAACCAAAAATTTCAAGATAAAATCTTCGCTAAAAGTTGGTAAATAATATCCGGCTGAACCTTCGTGTTTAATAGTTTTGATATCGCCACCCAAGCCGGAATATTCCTGACTTCCTGAAAGATAATAACCGTTTTTCGGATTCATGCTGTTGTCGCGTCTATCATAAAGAAGGCTTTGACCGACGGCGGAATTTACGAAACTGCCTTCCAAATTTCTCACGCCTATAGTTGCAGCTGAGTCAACATTACTGATGGTTTGTTGACTTAAAGAATAGTGAATTTGATGCGACAAAAATTCGGTGATTGCGTAATTTCCGCGGAAAGTTGCGCCGCTAGAATCTTGATCGTAAATCAAGGTATTACGTTTATTTTGTTGATATTTGAAAAGGTCAAAACCGACATCAATTTGGTGATCCATGAAATAAGGTTTGGTGTAATTTATTTCGCCAGTAAAATTGCTATAAGATTTTTGGATATTTAGACCCAATTCCTGACCCGTTCCATTCAAATTGCGCTCTTTGATTCCAGCGTTGGTCGTAACTTTATTTATGGTTGAATAACCAAGTCCTAAATTTAATTCGCCGGTTTTTTTCTCTTTTATTTCAATTTCCAAATCGACCTTGTCACTGTTGCCGAGCCTTTTGGTATTGAAAGTAACTTTTTCAAAAAATCCGAGATTTTCCAAGCGTTGTTTTGAACGGTTGATTTTAGTGATATTGTAAGGATCGCCTTCGCGCAGGCGTAACTCGCGGCGAATAACTTCATCCAAAGTTCGAGTGTTTCCGGTAATGTGGATTTGATTTATATAAATGCGTGGAGTCTCGTTAATTACAAAATCAATATTCATGATTTTTTTCTCGCGATCACGTTTTAAAACTGGTTCAATATTGGCGAAGGCGTAAGATTTTTCTGACAAAATTTCGACCATTTTTTCAACGGTTTTTTCAATTAATTCTGAGTTAAAAACTTTGTCTTTTTTAATCAGAATTTCTTTTTCTAAAATACTAGCATCAAGCTTTTCGATGTGATTAACTATATTTACTTCTCCAACGTTATATTTAATGCCTTCTTCGAGTAAGAAAGTTATGAAAAATTTATCTTTGGTTGGTGCGATTTGCGCAATTGAAGAAATCGCAGCAAAATCGGCGTAGCCTTTAGAGCCATAAAAGCGGCGTAATTTTTCTTTATCAAATTCAACGCGGTCAGAATCATAAGTGTCAGCGGAAGATAAAAATTTCCACCATTTGCTGCGCGCCGTTGTAATTTCTTCGGATAATTCCTTATCGGAATAAGCTTCATTGCCCACGAAATAAATATCGGCGATTTTGGCTTTTGACCCTTCAAAAATATCAAAAATCAACTCAATTCTATTTTGTTCTTTTTGAATAATTTTTGGTTCAACTTTGGCTAAAAATCGTCCGGATTTTAAGTAAATATCATTGATGCGCTTGAGATCATTTTGCAATTTTGCTTTTGTGAAAACCGAGCGTTTTTTTAAAGAAATTTCACTTTGCAAAGCTTCATCTTCAATCTTTTTATTTCCGACAATTTTGACATCGGAAATTATTGGATTTTCTTTTACTTCAACAACAACCTGACCATTTTCGTGGTAAATTTTTGATTCAGAAAAAAGATCAGATTCATAAAGTTTTTTTAATGAATTCTGAACTGCTTTTTCCAAGCCTTTTTCTAAGGCATCAATATCGAGATAAGAATTTATGGTTTCTTCATCAATTCTTTCATTTCCCTTGATAATAATGGCTTTAGAAGTGGTTTTTTTAACTAGCTGGGCTTTAGCGAAGGCAGAAAAATTGCACAAAAAAAACGGCAAAAACAGAGACAGGAACAAAGTTGTTTTTGCAGAGTTTTTTAGCATTTATTTTGTTTATCATGTAGAGTGTTGGGAAGGAAGATTTTATTTAACATATTTTGCAGTTTTTATGATTTCAACACCTTAAACCGGACGCAATTCCATTCTGACTTAACGCGAAAAAAAATTTGACTTTTGCAAAAAAAACCTGACTATCTCGCCCGCTTATCTAAGCGATATAACCGTTCCTGCATGGCTAATAATAACTAAACGACGGATATGTTGCGATTTTTATCTCTCACAGCTTCAGTGTTTTTACTACTCATTTCTTCAGCGTTGGCGTTTAAAGCTGCACCAAGAAACCACATTCAAATTGTAGGCTCATCAACTGTTTATCCTTTTACAGCGGTGATTGCCGAAGCTTTTGGACGAGATACCGAATTTAGAACTCCAATCGTAGAATCAACCGGAACTGGCGGCGGCTTTAAGCTATTTTGTTCGGGAGTTGGCTTTAACTATCCTGATTTTTCCAATGCTTCCAGAAAAATTGAACCCAGCGAAATTAAAAAATGTGCCGAAAAAGGCATTGAAGGAATTGTTGAAATCAAAATCGGTTATGACGGAATTGTGCTTGCCAACTCAGTTGCCGGAACAAAATATAATTTAACCAAAGAGCAGATTTTTTTAGCTTTAGCACAACAAGTTCCAAGCAAAGATGGAAAATTAATTGCCAATCCTTACCAAAAATGGCAGGATATTGATGCCAGATTGCCAGCAATAAATATCGCAGTTTACGGTCCGCCAACAACTTCTGGAACAAGAGATGCCTTTGTTGAATTGGTTATGGAAGAGTCTTGTTCAAAAATGAAAGAATTTGCCGACGCTTTTCCTGATTCAAAAATCCGCAAGAAAAAATGTCATGTCATCAGAAGTGACGGCAAATTTATTGAAGCTGGTGAAAATGATAACCTGATCGTACAAAAATTAAAAAATGATAATAATGCTTTAGGAATTTTTGGCTTTAGTTTTTTAGAAGAAAATCATGACACAATTCAAGCGGCAACAATTAATAATGTTGTTCCGAGCTTTACTAATATTGTTTCTGGAGCCTATCCGGTTTCACGCCCGCTTTTCATTTATTTCAAAAAAGAGCATCTGAATCTGATTTTAGGAATGCGAGAATTTGTGCAAGAAATAATCAGCAAAAACACGATTGGCGCTGACGGTTATCTGCTGCAAAAAGGCCTCATCCCGTTAACTGATTTAGAGCTTAAAAAAGTGCGGGACGAGGTGATGAATAATCTTAATTGATTTTTCGTTAGTGTTTTTGGAGTTCTTCGCGTAGTCGATCTTTTTCAAGACCGATTTTGTGGTAGATTCCTTGTCTTAACTACTAAATATCTAACTAACATGATCTTTATTCCACTCGCAGTGTTAGTTACGTTATCTGTAGTTTCTTCATTGAGCTAAGGTAACATAATCGTCTTTTCCTTTATGGAAAGATGAGGGGTTTATCCAAGCGATAACTTCTTTTCACGAGGCCCGTCACAAGAAAGCTTGTGGCGGGTTTTTCTTATACCTAGCTCAAAGTTTTCTATTTAAGAATTAAGAATAATGAATTAGACACTGTTAGCCAATTAATTTTATTCCATATTTAGCTCTATAAATATTTACCAAAATTTTACTAAAAAAGCGCTCAAAATCTGAAATAAAATTAATTAGCTAACAGCGTCTAAGAATTAACAACTTGGTTCAAATCACATTTTAAAATACACATTTCCATGGAAGAAAAATTCATCAAAGTTACTGGCGCGAAAGAACATAATTTAAAAAATGTAAATATCGAAATTCCAAAAAATCAGCTTGTTGTTGTTACCGGTTTAAGCGGTTCGGGAAAATCTTCTTTGGTGTTTGATACTATTTATGCTGAAGGTCAGCGCCGTTTTATTGAAAGTCTTTCATCTTACGCCCGTCAGTTTTTAGACATGCAAGACAAGCCTGATGTTGAATCAATCACTGGTCTTTCACCATCAATTGCAATTGATCAAAAAACTACTTCTAGAAATCCGCGCTCAACAGTTGGAACTGTTACTGAAATTTACGATCACTTTCGCTTATTATTTGCCCGCGTTGGCGTTCCGCATTCGCCAGAAACCGGCTTGCCGATTGAAAGCCAGTCTGCTTCGGTGATGGTTGATAAAATTTTACAATTACCGAAAAAAACTAGAATTTATTTACTTGCTCCAATCGTCCGTGGTCAAAAAGGCGAATATCGCAAAGAGATGATGAACGCCCGCAAACAAGGCTTCCAACGCATTAAAGTTGACGGAAAAGTTCACGATTTAAACGAAATTTTACCACCGCTAGATAAAAATAAAAAACATGACATCGAAATTATTGTTGATCGCGTTGTAGTTTCTGACGATCTCGGCAACCGCTTGGCCGATTCGGTTGAAACCGCCCTAAAAGTTTCTGAAGGTTTGCTTTATGTAGAAATTGTTAGTCTTCCTGAAGGCGCAAAATCAACTCATAAAGCCGGAGATGTTTTGGTTTTTAGTGAAAAATTTTCTTGCCCAGTTTCTGGTTTTACAATTTCCGAAATCGAGCCGCGTTTATTTTCTTTCAACTCGCCATTTGGTGCTTGCAAACATTGCGATGGTCTTGGAACTGAACTTTATTTCAGCGAAGATTTGGTTGTTGAAGATGAAAATTTAACTTTGCGCCAAGGTGCAATTTCAGTTTGGCAAGGCGTGCAAGAACGCTTCTACCAACAGGTTTTGCAGGCTATGAGTTTGCATTATAAATTTAGTCTTGATGTTCCTTTTAAAACTTTAACTCCGGAAGTTAAAAAAATTATTTTCTATGGAACCGGAACGGACGAAGTTGAAATTAAAATCGAAGATGGGCTGAAAGCAATTAAAGTTAAAAAGTCTTTTGAAGGCGTGATGAACAGCTTGAAAAAAAGATATTTAGAAAGCGAAAGCGAATCAATGCGCGATGATTTAGCGAAATTTCAAACTCTAAAAACCTGCGAAAAATGCGAAGGACATCGTCTGAATGAAGAAGCTTTGTCGGTAAAAATTGCTGGTCTTCACGTTGGACAAGTTAGCAGAATGTCGATCGAAAAATCAGTTGATTGGTTTAATGAATTGGAAACCAAATTAACTTCAATGCAAAACCAAATTGCCGAAAGATTGCTTAAAGAAATCACGCGTCGCTTGGGTTTTTTACGCAATGTTGGTTTGGAATATTTAACTATTAATCGCGAAGCCGGAACTTTATCTGGCGGCGAAGCGCAGCGTATTCGTCTGGCTTCACAAATTGGTTCTGGGCTTTCCGGAGTTTTGTATGTACTTGACGAACCTTCAATTGGTCTGCATCAATCTGATAACGATAAGTTGATTACAACTTTGAAAAACCTGCGCGATTTAGGAAATTCAGTGATTGTAGTTGAGCATGATGAAGAAATGATGCGCGAGGCTGAATATTTAATCGATGTTGGTCCGGGAGCCGGAATTCATGGTGGCGAAATTATTTCTGCTGGCTTGCCAGACTATGTAATTAATGATCCAAAAAGTATTACTGGTCAATATTTAAGTGGCAAAAAACAAATCGAAATTCCAAAAAAACGCCGCAAAATTGATCCAAAAAAAGTTATTACTTTGAAAGGTGCGACAATCAACAACTTGAAAAATGTTACGTTGAATTTGCCACTTAAAATTTTCACCGCAATTTCCGGAATTTCAGGCGGCGGAAAATCAAGTTTGATCATCAAAACGCTTTATCCGGCGTTAAATAAAATGATCAATAAATCAAAAGCAGTTCCGGGACCTTTTGAAGCTTTAATTGGCGCCCATTTTATTGATAAAATTATTGAGATTGATCAATCGCCAATTGGACGCACTCCGCGTTCAAATCCTTGTACTTACGTTGGCGCTTTCACTTTTATCCGTGAATTTTTCACCGCTTTGCCGGAATCAAAATCGCGTGGTTACAAAGTTGGCAGATTTTCTTTCAACGTGAAAGGTGGGCGTTGCGAAACTTGCCAAGGCGATGGTTTGATTAAAATCGAAATGCATTTCCTTCCTGATGTGTATGTACGTTGTGATACTTGTCACGGCAAACGTTACAATCGCGAAACTTTGGAAATTAAATATAAAGGCAAATCAATTTCTGATATTTTAGAAATGACCGCTGATGATGCAGCTATTTTCTTTTCTAGCATGTCGCATATTTACGATAAATTTAAATCTTTATGCGAAGTTGGTCTTGGCTATATGAAAATCGGTCAAAGTGCCACAACGCTTTCTGGTGGCGAGGCACAGCGAATTAAATTGGCGAAAGAATTAAGCAGAAAAGCTACTGGTGACACGCTTTATATTCTTGATGAACCAACTACAGGTTTACATTTTGAAGATATTAGTAAGTTACTAAAAGTTCTGCATACTTTGGTTGACGCTGGAAATTCAATTTTAGTAATTGAACATAATCTCGACGTTTTAAAAACCGCAGATCATATCATTGATATTGGTCCATGCGGTGGTGAAAAAGGTGGTTATATTGTTGCTGAAGGAACTCCGGAAGAAGTTGCGAAAAATAAAAAATCGGTAACCGGAAAATATTTAGCGAAGATTTTAAAATAGTTAACCAAAAATGAGATGTAATGTTAAGCCTGTCAAATCATGCTTCGACAGGCTTAACATTACATTGAGTAGCTTCTTTTAATAAAATTCACAAAGAAATAATGTTTAACAGCTCCCTTCAAGAAGCCATTCTAGCTTGCTCAATCCTAGTGCAAAAGCGTATGGATGAATTACTTCCCGAAGAGTTTCATGATTCAAAATTAGTTGAAGCAATGCGCTACAGCGCTCTTTCCGACGGCAAAAGAATTCGCCCATTTCTAGTAATTGCCTCGGCACAGATTTTTGGAATTTCACCTTTAGTTTCTCTAAATTCCGCAACGGCGATGGAATTTGTGCATGTTTATTCTTTGATTCATGATGACTTGCCGGCGATGGATAATGATAATGTGCGTCGCGGCATTCCGACTTGCCACAAAAAATTTGATGAAGCGACTGCGATCCTTGCGGGTGATGCTTTGCTGACTTACGCATTTGAAATTTTAACTGATCCAGCAACTCACAAGGAAACTTCGGTGCGTTTGGAATTGGTAAAAACTCTAGCTAAAGCTGCAGGATTTATGGGAATGGCGGGTGGACAAATGATTGATTTAGAAAAAGCCGACCAAAGAATTTCTAACGAAGAATTAGCAAAATTACATCGTTTAAAAACTGGCGAACTTTTTATGGCTTCCGCCGAAATGGGCGCGATTTTGGGTCACGCTGGAATTGACCAAAGACACGCGCTACGCAATTTTGCTCATGATTTGGGTTTGGCTTTTCAGATTAAAGATGATATTTTAGATCATTATGGAATCAGTATTGGCAAGGTTGAAATTGATGAAGCGGTTCATAAAAAACCAAAAGAAAATGCCAGCATTGTTGATGTTTTAGGAATGGAAATAGCGCAAAAACAATTGGAATTATTAAGAGATCAGTCGATTGCGCATTTGAAAGTTTTTGGAGCGAAAGCGTCGCTTTTGGTGGAGTTGGTGAATTTTGTGATTATGAGAGAAAAATAACTTTTTCGACAAAATTTTGTTATTTCTAATTCGGCTGCGTAATCTTTTTCAAGCTCACCAAATTTCCCCTGATATTTTTCAGAGATTCCCTAATTCTTTTTCTAACTAATGGATCAATTGCTGAAATTTTTATCTTAGAAAAATCTCTAATTTTCGCTGTTGGATCAATTGGGACATCGGTTTCAATTTCCGGCTTATTTTTTGGATCAATAAACTCTTCAATTGCATGATCTTCTAATCTAGTTGCTTCGGGGATTTTATCATCATGAACTATTTTTGAAACCAGCTTTTCATCGGATAAAATAATATCTAAATCTTCTTCCTTGTGATCATCATGTTTTCTTTTTTTCAAAAGCTTCTGCAATCCGGCGACTGTGTATCCTTCTTCGTATAAAAACTTTTTGATTCTTTTTAAAATCTTCAACTGCTTGTTGTAATAATAACGCCTTTTTCCGGCACCGATTTCGGGTTTTATTTGCGGAAAATTCTCTTCCCAAAAACGAATAACATGAGTTTCAACTTTTAATTCTTTGGCAACTTCACCAATCGATCTTTTACGATCGACCCCAAGATCATCTGCTAATTTTTGTACTTCGTGAGCAATGTTGTGAAGCATTTTAGGTAAACCTTTTCTTATATTCCAAAGCGAAATGTTTAATGATCACGCCGCAAATTGCGGTTAGAGGAACTGCTATTAAAACTCCGAAAAAGCCGAATAAAACACCGAAAACAAATAATCCGAAAATCAACCAAACTGGGTGCAAACCAATTTTGGCACCGATTAATTTTGGAGTCAGGAAATTTGATTCAACAATCTGGCCAAAAACAAAAATTAGCGAAACGGTGGCAATATGCGTCACATCAAAACCCCATTGAAATAAGGCAACAATGATTGCGGTTGTAACGCCGCACAACATTCCAACGAAAGGAATGAAAGAAAATAATCCGGTTAACAGTCCGATTAAAAATCCAAAATTAAGACCGGTGAAACTTAACAGACCAGAGTAAATCAAACCCAAAATCAGGCAAACATTAAATTGACCGCGAACGTAGAAAGATAATGTTTTATCTATATCTAAAGCAATTTTGCGAGTTGAATTGGCAACTTGGCGCGGCAAATAATCGCCGATTTTTTTGATTAAAATTTTCCAGTCTTTTAAGAGATAAAAAATCAGAATCGGAGTAATAAAAATCAGAGATAAAATATTGATTAATGTCAGCGAAGAGGTGAAGGCGTTGTTGACAATATTTTTTGATAAATCGACAAATTTGGCAGTAATTTGTTCATTCGATAATAAATACGATAAATCTTTATCGATTCTAAAGCCAACGCCATCAAGAATTGAAAGCGCTTTCGGATAAAAATCATGTAAAATAATTTGAAAATATCCGGGCAAAGCGGTGAATAAGTCAGTGAATTGGGCGCAAAGAATTGGCAGTAAAATTGCGCCAAGCGTGATTAAAATTGTAAGGAATAATCCTAGAATTAAAGATGTGGCAAGTGCGCGCGACATTTTGTATTTTTTACAAAAGAAATCGACGATTGGATTTAAAAAATAAGCGATGATGAATGAGCAGATAAAGGGCGTTAAAACTGATTTCACCAAATAAATCAACCAGCAGAAAATAGCAAAAATTACAGCTATTGAAATAAGTTTGTCTTTTAATTTCATGAATTACTTAGTTATTTAAAACGTAAAGGTTGTCAGTTTTTTTAATTAAATTTATTCCAACTTTCATAAATTCTTGCACAATATCAGTGCCGTTATTTGGGTAATTTACCGTGATCACAGCCATATCGCGCGAGATTGATTCGATATTAATTTGCGTCACCAAATTACTATTTTCGATGCGGCTTTTTGTAATCATCCAATTGCTCAAAGTTGAAACTGGAATCTTAATTTTAACTGAACTGGAAGTGGCTTTGCTATCGGCATTTTGCGAAGAAACCAAATAGTCGATTGTTTTGTTAGCAACTTTTTCTAGCAAGGCATCAAAACTTAATTGATCAACATTAACGAAGTTTAATTTGACCTGTTTTTTCTGTAATTTTCTTAAATAAGTGACACTAATATTTACTTTATTTTCAATTTCATCGTAAGAGAAAAATAAGGCGTAAACTGATTCAGATTTATATTTAAAAAGCAGCGGTTCAATCGCCACGTAATCAAGCAAAGCAACATTGATTGAACTTATAATTGCGATATTACTTAAATCTGCATCGGGCACTACGAATTTTCCTTGGCCTTTTTTAGCGATAGTTTTTTCAATGGCTTTTCTCCAGTTATTATCATTTTCCCATAAAAGCATTGAGCGCTTGTTAACTTTTACCGGTAATAAAACATAAGTTTCGCCAGATTTTTCTGCTTTTTTCACAGCTTTTTTAGAGAGAATATGTTCAACAAAATCCTTGGCGAACATTATATTCATTGTGGCGCTATAATTATTGCCGGCGATTTTTTCAGCATCAATTTGTTCGGATCGCACCATGTCAGAAATTTCATCGTTAGAAATAATATCGGCAACTTTGGTGGCGATTTCTAAGCGCGTTAATAAAATCAAAAAAGCATCGCGTTGACCGCTGGCAATGGCAGCATTTCTGGCATCGGTTGGCGATTTTCCAGTGGCGCTCACATTAACGCCCTCAATCATGTAAGGACTATTTTCTACAGCGTAAGAAGCGCCTTGAAAAGAAAAAAACAAAGTTAGAAAAAGTAAAAAAATTCTCGACATATCGGAATTAAACTGAAATATTAAAAACATCTCCTTCGAAGCTGGATTCAGTAAGCTTCTCGCCTCACTTCTTAAATCGCAAGAAAAATGTCTTTAAACTATAAACAAGCTGGTGTCGATATCGATGCTGGGAATGAATTGGTTAATCGTATTAAACCTTTCGCAAAAGCAACAAGCCGCGTTGGGGCTAATTCCGACCTTGGCGGATTTGGCGCTTTATTTGATTTAAAAAAATGTAATTTTAAAGATCCGGTTTTAGTTTCATCAACCGACGGCGTGGGTACAAAATTAAAAGTCGCAATCGATGTTGATAAACACGACACAATCGGAATTGATTTAGTTGCAATGTCAGTAAATGACCTTGTAGTTCAAGGTGCCGAGCCACTTTTTTTTCTTGATTATTTTGCTTGTTCCAAACTTGATGTTGAAGTTGCAAGCCAAGTTGTAAAAGGAATTGCTGATGGTTGCAAACTTGCTGGCTGCGCTTTAATTGGTGGCGAAACCGCCGAAATGCCCGGAATGTACAAAGCTGGAGATTATGATTTAGCTGGATTTGCCGTTGGCGCAGTTGAGCGCGATCAAATTTTACCAAGATCAACAAATGCCGGAGATATTTTAATCGGCTTAAAATCAAGCGGAGTTCACTCAAACGGCTATTCTTTGGCGCGTTTTATTTTAGAAAAAAATTCGGTTAATTTTTCCGATAAATTTTCTAGTGAAAAAACAGTTGGCGAAGCTTTGTTAACGCCCACAAAAATTTATGTAAAATCTTGTTTGGAAGCGATTAAAACTGGCAAAGTTAAAGCTCTTTCACACATTACTGGCGGCGGTTTAACCGAAAATTTACCGCGAGTTTTATCAAAAAATGTTACTCCAGAAATTGATTATAAATCATGGAATCGTCCCGAGATTTTTGATTATTTACAAAAACTCGGCAACGTAACTGACGAAGAAATGCACCGCACTTTCAACTGCGGAATCGGCATGGTTCTAGTAGTTGCGCAAGGTGATGAAAATGAAGTTAAAACTATTTTAGAAAAAGCCGGCGAAGAAGTTTTTGTAATTGGAAAGTTAATTTAATTTATTTCGGTTCAAACATGATTAACCGCAAATCCTCAGTTCATCTGCAAGATTTCCCTGACATTTCTTTTTTACCAAATGAAAAAGAACTTGTCGCCGACATGGATTTAGTCCGCAGCATTGCTTCAACCGCACTTTCAATTCGCGATAATAAAAACCTCCGCGTGCGTTTGCCTTTAAACAAATTAATCGTAATTGGCAAAAGTGCAGCGCGAATTTTGCCTTTTAAAGAAATCATCGCTGATGAAGTAAACGTAAAATCAATCGAAATCAAAGAAGACATTGCCGAACTTGCCGAATTAAAATTACAAATAAATTTCAAAAAAATCGGTGCCAAATTTGGTTCAAAAATTAAAGAAATTACCATCGCTTCCAAAACTGGTGATTGGAAAAAAATTTCCGATAAAGAAATCGAAATTGCCGGAATAATTTTAAGCGATGATGATTTTGAATTAAAGTTGGCAACAAAAAATAACGACGAAAAAAAATTCGCAATTTTAGCTCTTCCAACCAATGATTATTTGGTTCAATTGGATATCGAAGTTACTCAAGATTTAGAAGATGAAGGCATCGCGCGTGACATTGTTCGTGCGATTCAACAAAATAGAAAAGACGCAGATTTAAATATTTCCGATCACATTAATTTAAAAATTTTCTCAACAAATTCACGAATTTTGGAAGTGGCAAAATCTTTTGAAAAATATATTAAAGAACAAGTTTTAAGTGATTCTTTAAGCTGTGTCACAAATGCAGAAGAAGCAAAATTGGCAACGAAATTTTCCTGTGAAAATAAGCTTGATGATGGTGATTTGGTGATTGGATTTTAAAAATTATCCTTGAAACAAAATACATGTCACCCTTCGACAGGCTTAGGGTGACCTTGCGCTTTGTTAAGACGATCTAAAATTTCTCATACCTAAGTTGCGATCAATCCTCTTCCGACATTTTCTTTGCTTGATCATCCGCAGTTAGCGCATCGATAAATTCATCCAATTCGCCAAGCATAATATCATCAATTCTGTAGCTGGTTAAATTAATTCTGTGATCAGTAACGCGGCTTTGTGGGAAGTTATAAGTTCTAATGCGTTCTGATCTATCGCCACTTCCAACTTGCTCTTTGCGGTTTGCAGAACGCTCTTTATCAGCGCGATCGCGTTCAGCTTCATAAAGACGAGATCGCAAAACTTTCATCGCTTTTTCGCGGTTTTTAATTTGCGATTTTTCATCTTGCATTGAAACCGTAACTCCGGTTGGAACGTGAACAATTCTAACCGCAGAATCTGTTGTATTTACTGATTGTCCGCCTGGACCAGATGAGCGAAAAACGTCAATTCGCAAATCTTTTTCTTCAATTTTAATATCAATATCTTCGGCTTCTGGAAGCACGGCAACTGTTGCGGCTGATGTATGTACACGACCTTGCGATTCGGTTTCAGGAACTCGTTGCACGCGATGAACTCCCGATTCATATTTTAAACGCGCAAATACGTTGCGACCTGTGATTGTAGCAGAAGCATCTTTATATCCGCCCAAACCAGTATCTGAAATTGAAAGAATTTCAAACTTCCATTTTTTCTTCTCGGCATATTTTTGATACATCGCAAAAAGCTTGTAAGCAAAGAGCGCCGCTTCTTCGCCGCCGGTTCCGGCACGAACTTCGAGAATAGCGTTTTTTTCATCCGCCGCGTCACGTGGCAAAAGCGCAATTTTCATTTGTTGCTCAAGATCAGGAATTTTTTTAGTTAAATCAAAACGCTCATTTTCCAGCAAATTACGCATTTCTTGATCTGTAGTTGATGGCAAAATTTCATCAATATCAGCCAATTCTTTTTGCGCCTGCTTATATTCGCCAATCAGCGCCACGACAGGAATCATGTCAGAATGTTCTTTAGAAATACGCGCAAAATTTTGACCCAAGCTTGAAGGATCAAGCAGTTTTTTTTCTAGATCGGCAAATTTGGCAACAATGCCGTTAAGCTTTGGTGTGAAAGACATATTTAATTGAATTTTTTTAAGAATTTTTTAAGGGGTTCTAAAGCTTTGTGATCGAGGTTCCAATAGCCAACTTTTTCATCCGCAACAACTCCAACATTGTTAAAACCTTTTTGAATTCCGATTGCTGAAATTAAAAGTTGCGAGCGCAATTTATCTTTTTTATTGATTGAAGGTTTTGCGCCCAAACATTTTAAATAATCATCGACGCAGCTAGATTTTTCAGTAATTTTTTTGGTGGCGCATTGCAAAAAAAGTGAGTCCAAATTGCCGTCGTTTTTGTTGTCGGGCAAAATAAAGAAATCAATTTCTTTATTTTTGAATTCTTTTTTTAGCTTAGAAATAAGGGGATTTAGAGTGTTTTTAGTTTTCTGAAATCCGTCGTAGGATTTTTTATTTTCCTTAAAATCAGCATCACAAATTAACAAAATTTTTTTGGGATTTTCTGAAGTTTTATCGATTAAATTTTTAATATTTTTAATCGTGAACTCATGCTCTTTTCCAAAAAAATCTGTTTTTCCTCCACGAGGAGAAATTTTTTCTATCTGAAATCTTGTCTCGTCCAGCCCTACTTTTTTACAAATTTCGAAAGTGAATTTTTTATCGCTTTCACCTTCAACGATTATTCCTATTTCTTTTTCAAAAATATTTTGTTCGTTTTTCATTATCTAACCTCCAAGCCAGATTCAACTTTGGCTTCAATTTCTTCGGCATTGTAATCGCCAACCAAAATTTCTTCTTTGCTTGTCTTTCTAATTTTAAAAAGCCGAATCTCATCTTCGCCCAAATCTTTTTTGCCCCTTCTTTCAAAAACCTTGCTCAACGCTGCAACCGATTCATCTGAATGAGTTGTGGCAAAAATTTGCAGATTTTTATTTTTTTTCAAAAACTCAAACATAACTTCCCAAAAAATCTCTTGTTTGCTGGGGTGAAGTCCGTTGCCGATTTCGTCAATTGAAATTATTGCGGCTTCATCTTTTAAATTTTCAATCGTTAACAGAATTGAAAGAAATCTTACGAAGCCAGTTCCCATATAAGAAAAAGACACGGTTGATTTATCGTTTTTTTCAAAAATCAAATCATCGCCTGCTTGCTTTATGTTGCAAAGTTCGGGCTCAAATATTTTTAATATTTTAACATATTCACTTTCTCTGCTGGCTCGCGCTATCGGCACAAATTGTTTAACAATTTGCTGACCTTTTGGCGTTGTATCAGAAATAAAAATATGTTTTACGCCAAAGCTTTCGCCAATGGTTTTACCGGTTCCATTGGTTGAAAGACCTAATTTTTGTGAATCTTTGCCAAGTGAATATTTGGCAATAAAGCTGTTGATTTCTGAAATGCGCTGATCCTGCGTGTTAATTACTTGATCAAACTTTTCATAATCTTTACTCAAACAAACTTCTAGAGATAATTTTTTTTCAGATTTTTTTGCTCCAGATTTTGCAAAGATAGACTCTATTTTGAAAGGTTCGGTGTAGTTTCCATTATAAAATTGCTTATCAAGAGATGGCAAATTTATCATAGAATCTACGCTGTTTTTATCTTTATTAATTTGCATGTATCCAAGCTCGCGCATCGCGACGATTCGAAAAAAAGTAACTAAATTTGGATAAAGAATTGTCGTGGCTTCAAGCACACTCGTTTTCCCCGAATTATTATCGCCAACCAGCAAATTAATCCGCTTAAAATCTTTAATTTTTAAGTCTTTAATGCCGCGATAATTTTGGATGTGAATGTCTTTTATCATGACTAAATTTCTTTGTTGAAATGTTGACTGCTGCGAATGAGAATAGGCGCAAAATAGGCTCTTCATAGTCCAATCCTCAAATTAAAAATCAATCATGGTCACAAAGAACAAAGAAAATTTTTACGTAACTTCCCCAATTTATTATGTAAACGACGTGCCACATATCGGTCACGCTTACACTTCAATTGCTTGCGACGTGGTGGCGCGTTTTAAAAGATTGAATGATTTTGAAGTGTATTTTTTAACCGGAACTGACGAACACGGGCAAAAAGTTGAAAAATCAGCTTTGGCGCGCGATAAAAATCCGCAACAATTTTGCGATGAAGTTTCGCAAAAATTTCGCGAATTGGCAAAATTATTGAACTTGTCGAATGATGATTTCATTCGCACCACTGAAGAGCGTCATAAAAAAGGTGCACAAAAATTTTGGGAAATTTTGGAAGCCAATGGCGCGATTTACAAAGGCACTTATGAAGGTTGGTACGCGGTGCGCGACGAAGCTTTTTACGTCGAAGATGAATTAATAAATGGCAAAGCCCCAACTGGTGCGGAAGTTACTTGGCACAAAGAAGAAAGTTATTTTTTCAAGCTTTCGGCTTTTCAAGAAAAATTATTAATGCTTTACGAAGCCGCGCCCGACTTCATTCGCCCGCAATCACGTTTCAACGAAGTTGTGTCTTTCGTAAAAGGCGGATTGAAAGATTTATCAATTTCGCGCACTTCATTTTCTTGGGGCGTAAAAGTTCCCGGTGTTGAAAAGCACGTGATGTATGTTTGGTTGGACGCTTTAACTAATTACATTTCGGCACTTGGATTTCCTGATGAAAAAAATGAACTTTTTCAAAAGTTTTGGCATAATACTTCTGAATCTCCGCTGCACATAGTTGGTAAGGACATTGTACGTTTTCACGCCGTTTATTGGCCAGCCTTTTTGATGGCGGCAAATTTGAATATTCCCCATTCAATTTATGCTCATGGCTGGTGGACAAATGAAGGTCAGAAAATTTCTAAATCAGTGGGAAATGTGATTGATCCGCTTCAAGAATTAGAATGGTTGGAGTCTTTTGGCTGTAATCGCGAAACCGCAATTGATTATTTTAGATATTTCTTGCTGCGCGAAGTTCCGTTTGGCAATGACGGCGATTATTCGCGGATAAGTTTCTTGACCAGAATCAATGCCGAATTGGCGAATAATATTGGCAATTTAGTGCAAAGATCTTTGTCGATGATTTTTAAAAATAGCGATGCACAAATTGTTGATTTTAGCGGATATTTAGATGCAACGGATTTGCTAAAAAGTGCTTACGAATTAAAAGAAAAAATCTCGCAAAAAATGGCGAATTTTGCTTTCGATCAAGCGATTGGAGAAATTTTAGCGCATGCTTCAAAATGCAACGAGTTCTTTAATATCAAGGCTCCATGGAATTTAAAAAAAGAAAATAAATTAGAAGAAATGAATCTGATTTTATCGGTGATTGCAGAAAATCTGCGCGTGATTGCGATTGCACTTCAGCCATTTTGCATAAATTTGGCGCCGAAAATTTTGGATATTTTGCAAGTTGAAGAAAGAGATTTTAGTTTTATCGATTCTAAATTCGCACTAAAAGCGGAGCATAAAATTAACGAGCCGAAAGCTGTATTTCCAAGGTTGGAATTAAAAAAATGAAAATAGTTTCTTGGAATATTAATTCGCTGCGTTTGCGTTTGCCTTTGTTAAAAAAATTTATCGAAGAAGCAAATCCGGATGTAATTTGTTTGCAGGAAATTAAAGTTTCTGATGAGCATTTTCCGCATTTAGATGTGCGCGCTTTAGGTTATGAATTTGTCGAATTTTCTGGCGAAAAATCTTATAATGGCGTGGCGATTTTATCGAAATTTGCGCTGACTAAAATCGAAAAAATTGACATCGAAAATTACGGCCACAAACGCCATATTTCTGGGGCTTTACAGACTAAACAAGGTGAAGTTTTTTTACATAATTTTTATGTGCCGGCGGGTGGCGATATTCCTGATATTTCCTTAAATCCAAAATTCGATCACAAGCTAAAATTTATTGATTGGATGAGTCAATATTTTGCGCCGCAAAAAGATAAAAAAATTATCATTGTCGGTGATATGAACATCGCGCCGCTGGAGCATGACGTTTGGTCGCATAAACAACTTTTAAAAATTGTTTCGCACACGCCAATTGAAGTTGAAAAAATGACTAACTTGCAAAAAACTTTAAATTGGATTGATACGCATCGTCATTTTGTTGATTCGAATGAAAAACTTTATAGTTGGTGGAGTTATCGCGCGCAAGATGCGCTTGGTGCTAATAAAGGTCGTCGTCTCGATCACATTTGGGCGACACCAAATTTAAAAGACCAAATCGAATCGATGAAAATTTACAAAGATTTTCGTAGCTATAATCAACCTTCAGATCACGTTCCAATCGAAACTATTTTTCAACTTTAATTAAAAGAATATGACTCAATTTACAGATGATTTAAGAAATTTTATCAAGGAACGCAATTTTTTGGAGGCTCGAGAAATATTTGGCGGCAAAATTCTAGAAGAAGAAGAAATAAAAGTGGTTAAAGTATTGTTTAAAGAAGCGCTTGAAAAGCGTGATATAAGAGAAATTGCTGCATTTAACGCTGCAGGAAAAGAGGTTTTTAATATTTTGATTCGAAGTATCATTGCTCCCAGTGATTTATTAGAAAGAGAATTGGACACTAAGATAAAAAAAATATCTGACATAAATTTTGCCAATGAATGGGAGGAGAAGGTTAAAACTTTCTGCGATGATGATAATGAAGAAAGTCGTCAAAAAATTTGTGATTCTATACCTGAAGCAATGCAATGGGAATTTTTCAATGGTATTGAAGATTATCTTGCGCAACAAGATATTAAGAATGATGTAGAATGTGATCCCTTAGATTCTCCTGATGTTCATAAATTTAAATTCATCCTTTCTTACGGTGGCTTAAAAGCTGCCCAAGAAGAATTCAAAAAGTCTGATCAGTTGACTCTGACTCACTTGATTTTAAATGATCGGGGTTGTGAAGGATTCGCGAATGCGGTTCGATCTAATAAGCCTAAAATAGTGGATCTTGTTCTCGCCAAAGTAGACCAAAAAGATGGATTAAGTATAATAAAACAATCTTTGTCTGGGATTAGTGAAGCTTTTCGAGGTCAAGATGATGAGTTAAAGCATATTATAGAAACAATGTTTAAGTCTTTGGATGATGATTTGGTGATTGATTTCATAAATGATTCTCAGCTTGAAGAGGTTTGGCAAAATATGGCAGTTCTTAACCAATTGGGGTCATTGGAGTTCGTTTTAAATAAAGTGGAAGAATGCGATCGATTAGAATTAATAGATATGATCGATGGCAATATACGCTACACTCTTCCAGAAGATGATGGCTTTTTAGAAGCTTGGGACGAATTAAAAAATTCTTTAGAAGAGTCGCAAAGCGATATAACCGAGGAGGATTTTGAGGAGCAGGAATTAGAATCTAA
This sequence comes from Rickettsia typhi, assembly GCA_945862455.1. Lineage (GTDB taxonomy): Bacteria > Pseudomonadota > Alphaproteobacteria > Rickettsiales > UBA1997 > UBA2645. The sequence continues at coordinate 35,178 of CAMAXU010000002.1, forward strand.
TTTAGGCAAAAGATCCTTATCTTCAAAAGGATCAGTTCCAAATTCGTCAACTAATCCTAAAGGGAAAAAAAGAGTGAAGTCAGATGAACAGAAGGCGTATTAAAAATCTTGAAGAGATGTCTAACTTTGCCAAAGAAATTGCAGCTTCGGTAAATATTGGCGATGTGGTTGGCTTAAAGGGAACTTTAGGTGCCGGGAAAAGTTTCTTCGCAAGGCACTTTATTAATTCTTTATGTGAAAAACCTGTCGAGGTTTTAAGCCCAACTTTTAATTTGGTTTATTCATACGAAACCAAGGTCGGCGAGGTTTTTCATTTTGATCTTTATCGTTTAAAAAGTGCCGATGAGTTGGAAAATATCGGTTTTTTTGATGCTTTGCATAATGGAATTAGTCTGATTGAATGGCCGGAAATTGCTGAAGGGTTTTTGAAAAAAAATTATCTCGAAATTGAAATAAAAACTATTGCCGCCTCTGACGAAGAAGTGCGGGAGGTTTTTTTGAAGAAAAAATAATTGAGTCTGTATCTAACTCGTATGGACCCCGTCGTGAAGACGGGGTGACAGTGGAGGTAGATCTTCCCATACATGTCGTGAAGACGGGGTGACAGTGGAGGTAGATCTTCCCACGCATGTCGTAAAGACGGGGTTACTGTGGAGTGGAGGTAGATCTTCCTCCACTGTCACCCCGTCTTCACGACGGGGTCCATACGAGCTAGATACACGATCATAAAATAAATAAATAAAATGGAAAAATTTGAATTTGAAGTTGCTGAAAATGAAGGTGGAATTCGTCTTGATAAATTCCTGACTGAAAAATTTGCCGAAATAAAACCTGAAATTAACCGCACTAAAGTTCAACATTTGCTGGAAGAAAAACTAGTTTTGGATGAAGCAGGCAAAGCTTATGTCAGCGCTTCGCAAAAAACAAAAGTTGGACAAAAGTTTTTTGTAACTCCGCTTCCGCCACGTCCGTCGCATTTAACTGCTAAAGAAATTCCCTTCGAAATTATTTTTGAAGATGACGATTTGTTAGTAATTAATAAACCTGCCGGACTCACTGTTCATCCCGGTGCAGGCAATCAAGATGAAACTTTGGTTAACGCACTTTTATTCACGCATCAAGATCGTCTTTCATCAATTTCTGGTGAATTTCGCCCCGGTATTGTGCATCGTTTGGATAAAGATACATCTGGCTTGATGTTGGTTGCAAAAAACGATTTTACGCACCAAATTTTAAGCCAAAAATTAAAAGACCGCGATATTAAAAGATCATACGCCGCCTTTGTTTATGGCTATATTTCGCCAGCGCGCGGCATGATTGAAAAAAATATTGTACGCTCAAAAATGAATCGCATGAAAATGTCGATTTCACGAACTTTGGGACGCGTTGCAATTACCAATTACGAAACCGTGGAAACTTTTCACGAAGGTTTCGCCAGCCTTATTGAATGCAGGTTACAAACTGGTCGTACGCATCAAATTCGCATTCACATGGAATCAATTAAACATTCATTAATCGGCGATAAACTTTACAATTCTTGCAAAAAAATGGTGCCGTTAAATTTTTCACCAGAAGCTGTAAATTTTATAAAAAACTTTCCAAGACAGGCGCTGCATTCATATAAAATAAGCTTCGAGCATCCGCGCACTTTGCAAGAAATGTCTTTTGAAATTGATTTGCCACAAGATTTAAAAGATCTAAAAGAACATTTAAAAAATGGTTGAAAGAATCTTAATAATTTCTGGCGCAACTGCTTGCGGAAAATCTGGCTTGGCGATTGATTTGAGTGCCGAAAAAGATATTGCAATTATTAACGCTGATTCGCTGCAAATTTACGAAGGGCTGCCGATTTTATCTTCGCAACCGACAAAAGATGAGCAAAAAAAAGTTCCGCATTTTTTATATTCACATTTTAAACCACAAGAAACTTCATCCGTTGGATCATGGCTTAAGCTTTTAAAATCAAAGGTTGAAGAAGTTATAAAATTAAAAAAAATGCCCGTAATTGTTGGCGGTAGCGGTATGTACATTTCAAAATTGGTGGATGGAATTTCAGAAATTCCTGAAATTGATGAAGTGATTAGAAATAATGCCCGCGAGCTTTATGAAGAAATTGGTCACGTTGAATTTCAGAAAAAATTAGTAGATTTAGGAGAAGATGAAATACTCGACAAGCAACGCCTAACAAGGGCTTACGAAGTTTTGCAGCAAACCGGAAAACCGCTTTCTTGGTGGCAACATCAACCGCCAAAAAAGATTTTTGAAAATGTGGAATTTTTGCATGTAAATCTTGAATTAGAACGCAAAAAACTTTATGAAAATTGTAATTCGCGCTTTGAAAAAATGTTGGAGCTTGGCGCTTTCGAAGAAGTGAAAAACCTTGTCAATCAAGGAATTTCAGATGATAAGCAAATTACTAAAACTTTAGGATTTTTAGAAATTCGTGAGTTTTTAAATGAAAGAATGAGTCACCAAAAAATGGTAGAAATTGCGACACAAAAAACTCGAAATTATGCCAAAAGACAATTAACTTGGTTTCGTCATCAATTGCCGCAGAAGCATGTGTTTAGTGATTCCGCTGCAGCATTAAATTTTTTGAAAAATGAAATTTAGCGACTGCGGAATTATCATCAGTCAAAAAAAATACGGCGAAAATTCTTTGATCGTGAAAGTTTTTTCGCAAGAGCATGGTGTTTATCGAGGCTTTGTTCGCTTTGCCAAATCGGCTAAAGATAAGACAATTTTTCAAATCGGAAATTTAATTTCTTTTGAATATAGAAGTCGCTTGGAAGATAATTTAGGTCAGTTTTGCGCCGTTGATTTGATTCGTTCTTATTGCTCAAAAATCATTTTTGATAAAGTAAAACTCGATTGCGTAAATTCATTATTTTCAATAATTGATGAGTCGTTTTTAGAGCGCGAAAACCACAAAAATCTTTTTGAAAAATTACGGCTTTTTATGCATAAAATTGCTGAAGAAAATGCGCCGAAAGATTTTTTGTCAGATTATGTGCGCTTAGAATTAGAAATTTTAAAAACTCTGGGTTATGGAATTGATTTATCTTCTTGCGCGGTAACTGATTCAACGGTGAATTTAGCTTTTGTATCACCAAAATCTGCCAGAGCAGTTTCGTTTGAAATTGGTCGACCTTATCAAAATAAATTGTTGAAATTGCCAAATTTTTTAACGGCGAATGATGAAGAAATTCAGGATAAGGATTTGCATGATGGCTTGAAGTTGAGTGGATATTTTTTAGAAAAATTTATTTTTGAAAATAAGCCAGAGAAGCTGGCGAGTAGGAAGAAATTGGAGAAGATTTTTGCTATTTAATTAGCTAACAGTTTCTAGAACATTAGCATTCCAACCAATTCAACTGGATCAATTTTTTTTCCAAAAAGTAGGCATAAAAAAAATGCAAAACAAATCGCTGGAGCAAAAGGAAAAGTTTCATCTTTTTTGATTTTTTGCCACAATATTCCAAAGATAATTCCACAAATTCCGCTGAGCATCATAAAGGTCAGAAATCCTTGCGCTCCTAGCGCCAATCCTGCGATGAAAAAGAATTTAATATCATCAATTCCAATCGCTTCGACTTTTATAGTAAAATAAAAAAATGCCAGAAGCGCCAATCCAAAAGCCATGTAGAGAAAGGCGGCGGGAAGATTGTGTAAAACCAGCGCATTTCCGCCTTTCATAATTACCAAAATCGTTACCAGAACAGTTAGAAAATATTGAGTGGAATTGGGAATGAAATATTCTTCCAAATCAACAACGCACATTACAATCAGTGTGCCAGCAACTAAAAAATAAATTATCATTTTCAGGTCGAGCTGGCGATTTAAAACGAAAAAAATTGTTAAAAAAACTGCTAAAAAACTTAATTCAATTAATGGATAACGCGCTGAAATTTTAACTTTACAATTACTGCATTTACCGCGTTGAAAAAGCCAAGAAAATACTGGAATTAAATTTCTTATTTTTAGCGCCACGCCACAATTGGTGCATTTCGAACGCGTAAAAACCATCGGCTGTTTGCGCGCCATTCGATAGCTGATGAGACTGGCAAAACTGCCAAAAATTAGGCCAAAAATTGATATTAAAAGAATTTGTTCTAATGGAGCGAATTGAGAAAAAAATTGCATGAAGAGTCGTTAAAATTGCTAATTTGAAAGTCACAAATAAAGTGCGGCAACCTTTCAATTAATCAATCTATTTAATCTAGAAAATGAAATTTTTTCTCAGAGTTTTTTCTAGCTTTTTGATTGTGTTTCTTTTGTTTTCATGCAGCCAAAAACCTGCGAAAATAGTGAATCGCAGTAAAAATGTTTATAGCAAAAATAATGCAAAAAATCGCGATGTTAGAAAAGTGGAAAAACCAAAAAGCCGCGAGGTTGAAGTTGCTGAAAGCGACACTGTTTATACCGTTTCCAAAAAATATCAGGTTCCAATCCAAGACATCATAAAACAAAATAACCTGAAAGCGCCCTACAACTTCAAGGGTGGGGAAAAATTAACTCTTCCAGCCCCGACTTATCATGAAGTAAAATCTGGCGAAACTCTTTATGCAATTTCGCGTCAATATAACATGAAGATTGATAATATTATTGAGCTCAATGATTTGAAAGAGCCTTACAGCGTCAAGACGGGACAGAAGTTGAAAATTGCCAATGTGGTTGAGAAAAAAACTGATGAAAAATTGAGGCAAGCACCAGAAATAAAGGCTGAGGTAAAATCTCCGGAAACTATTGTTGAAAAAATCGCTGACAAATTTAACCATTTTTCTTGGCCGGTTCGCGGTACAATTGTTTCAAAATTTGGACCAAAAAGCGGCGGACTTTATAATGACGGAATTAACATAAAAGCCAAAGAAGGCTCTGATGTTAAGGCTTCAGAAGATGGCGTTGTTGCTTATGTTGGCAATGAACTTAAAGGCTATGGAAATTTAATTATTGTAAAACATGCCGGCGGCTGGATCACAGCTTATGCGCATTTAGGAAAATGGACAGTTAAGCGCGGGGAATCAGTTAAAAAAGGTCAAAAAATTGCTAATGTTGGATCTACGGGAAATGTTAATTCACCGCAGCTTTATTTTGGTTTGCGTAAAGGCCGCGATGCGGTAAATCCTGAAAATTATTTGAAGTAATGTCATTTTTAAAAATTTTCTCCAGATCAAAAATCAGCGATCAGCTAAAAAGTAGTTCCGGCAAGATTTCGACAGCGATCGCGCAGATTTTTACTCATAAAAAACTTGATGCTTTAACTCTCGAAGAGTTAGAGGAAGTTCTGATTTTAAGTGATATGGGAAGTGAGGTGGCGAGTTCGATAATTACAAATTTGAAAGCGCAAAAATTTGAAAAAAATATCGATGAAAATGAGATTAAAAATTTTCTAAAACAGGAAATTGAGAACATTTTAAAACCTTGCCAAAAGGCGCTGGCGCTGGATGAATCTAAAAAGCCGCAAGTAATAATTTTTAATGGCGTAAATGGCGCTGGCAAAACTACAACAATTGGAAAAGTTGCACAAAATTTAAAAAATCAAAATAAAAAAGTTTTAATCGCCGCCTGCGACACCTTTAGAGCAGCGGCTTCACATCAATTAGAAATCTGGGCTAAAAGAGTTGGTTGTGAAATTGTAATGCCAACAAAAGATGGTGAAGATCCGGCCGCAGTTGCTTATCGCGCTTTTGATTTAGCCAAAAAAAATGATTTTGATGCGGTGTTGGTTGATACGGCTGGAAGGCTGCAAAATAAGCAAAATTTAATGGATGAACTCAAAAAAATTAATTCAGTTTTAAAGAAAATCGACGGCGCTGCACCGCATGAAAATTTGCTAATTTTAGATGCAACAACTGGTCAAAACGCCAAATCGCAATTAGAAATTTTTAACCAGATTGTTGGAATTACTGGCATTGTAATAACTAAATTGGATGGCTCTGCTAAAGGTGGCATCGTGGTTGCTCTTGCTCAAAAATTCTCCAAACCAATTTATGCAATTGGAGTTGGTGAAAAACTTGATGATTTGCAAGAATTTGATGCTGCAAGTTTTGCCAAGAATTTGGTTGGGCTTTAATATTATTAGTTTGTTGCGGTTCCATCAGAAAGGTTACAAGCAGTTGATTCCCCTGATTCAGATAGGGCATAATTAAAAAAATGTGGGGCTTTTTTCAATAATTTTCAAACTAACTCATAGTCATGTTGAGCTTAGTTTCTCAGTTTTTTAATTATACCCAGATTTGCGACAGCGCCATAATGCCTCGTTGGCTTAGGGTTGAAGTTATAAATTTCTGGAAGGCGGTGAAGACCGAGTGGACCCCGTCTTGAAGACGGGGTGACAATGATTATAGTTTATCCAACTAACTTTACACTTGTCACCCCGTCTTCAAGACGGGGTCCACTCGGTCTTTAAAAATCTATCTAAACAAATTCTCGAATTCTTTCGCAAGCCTTTATTAAAGCCTGTGCTTTATTGATGCATTCCTGATATTCCGATTTTGGATCTGAATCAAACACAACTCCTGCTCCTGCTTGCAAGTAAATTTTACCATCTTTAATCAATGCTGATCTAAGTGTAATGCAGGTTTCCATATCGCCATTACTAGCAAAATAACCAACACATCCAGCGTAAAAACTGCGTTTAACTTTTTCAATTTCTTCAATGATTTCCATAGCGCGGATTTTGGGAGCACCACTGACTGTTCCGGCCGGAAAGCCTGAGATCAAAGCATCCAGAGCATCAAGATTATCGCGTAAAATTCCTTCAACATTGGAAGAAATATGCATTACATGCGAATAATGTTCGATCACCATTTTTTCAGTCACAACTACGGAGCCTTCCTTAGAAACGCGTCCGGCATCGTGGCGACCTAAGTCGATAAGCATTAAATGTTCGGCTATTTCTTTTTCATCATTCAAAAGTTCGGCGGCAATTCTTTTATCTTCTTCTGGATTTTTACCTCTTTTGCGCGTTCCAGCTAAAGGTCGCACCGTAACTTTTTTATCTTTGAGTGAAACCATGATTTCAGGACTGGAGCCGATTAAAGCGAAATCATCAAATTTTAAATAAAACAAAAAGGGTGAAGGATTTACTGAACGCAAAGCGCGATAAAAAGCAAATTCCGAAATGTTAGAATTGAAATTAGAAGTAAATCTTTGTGAAGGTAAAACCTGAAAAATATCGCCGTCAGTAATATATTTTTTAGAATGCTCAACTGCGTCGCAATATTCTTTTTCGCTATAATTTGAGGCAAAGTTAAAATCGGCTGTAACGGTTTTTGAACTAGAAATATAAGGTTTCATCAAGATTTTTTCAGCTAAATCAATTCGCGCTTCCACATCTTCGTAACTTTGTTTTGAAAAAGTCGGCGCACAAATTAAGACGCAGTCAAAAAGATTATCAAATACCAAGATAATTTGTGGGCGGATGAAAATGCTGTCAGGAATATTTAACTCATCTTTTAAGCCGCGATTGGAAATTTTTTCCATCAGGCGAACCATGTCGTAACCTAAAAATCCAAAAATTCCGCCGCACATTGCAGGAAGTGCCGCTGCGCCATAATTTAAATGGCTCCAATCGATGTGAGATTTTTTTATTAGTTGACGGAAATTGCTTAAAACTTCACCATTTTCTTGCTCAAAATTTTGGGGATTTTCCGCAAAATCAGAATTGATAAAAGATTTTTCACCAACACATTTCCACACCAAATCTGGCATAAATCCAAGTACAGAAAAACGACCTTTGTTATTGCCATTTTCTGCCGATTCAAAAAGAAAATGATGACTAGGGAAAGATTGCGCAACCTTTAATGAAGCCAGAACTGGCGTGATTATATCAGCAGGAATTTTCTTAAATAAAACGGTTGAACCAGTTTTATTTAATTCATTTAAAAACTCATCTTTGCTGAAATTATAACTCATTTATTTTGCCGCTTCTTCTTTTTTTCCTAAAAGTTTTTCATTAACTTTAACCGGATTTTCTTTGAGCAAATAAGTGTTAAATTCTTGCAAAAGTTCTGTTCTGAAATCTTCGGCAGCCTTTTGTTTGACTGCTGTAAGTTGGTTAGAATCAGTAGTTGGTTTTTTAATTTCGCGTAAAATTCCGATCATAATTTCTGAAGATCCACTTGGAAAAGCGTCAGTTACTTGACCGATTTTCATACTAAATAAATCATCCAAAAATTTATTTTGATAAGGAATTTGACGACCTTGGAAATTGATGTAGAAAACGCGTGGGAAGTCGTGATTTTTTTCTAGTTTCAATTTGTATTTAGTCGCAATTGAAGCAACTTGCGAAGGATTTGCTTTAATTTCTTCATCAATTTTTTTAGCTAAAACCAACAAAGCTTCCTGCTTCTTAACTGCATTTAATTCTTCCAAAATTAATGTTTTAACTTCCGGCAAATCTCTTTCGTGAGCAGCGTTAATTTCTTCAAGTTGCAAAACGTAAAATCCCTCCGAATTTTGAGCGTAGAAAACTTTAGAAACCTGTCCTTTCTTTAGGGCAAAACTATTATTAGCAAAATCAGCAAAACCTTTGATTTCATTGACTTCAACACCTTTAGCATTTTGACCTTTTTGATTGATTGTGACCGCTGGCGCAACCACGCCAAGATTGAATTTTTTAGTGATATCAGTCAGAGAATTTGTCGGAGAGTTTGAAGTTAAAAGAGCATCATCAATTTCAGTAATTTTTGATTGCAAAATTTTATCTTCTCTTCCTTCCAACATTTTTTGTTTCAAGCTGGCTTTAACATCAGCAAAAGCCATTGGTTGAGATGGCTTAATTTCATTCAACAAGAAAATGTGATAACCAAGCGGGCTTGAAAGTGGCGGGCTATATTCGTTAAGCGCCATTTTAAAAGTTGTTTCGGCAAGTTCGGGAATTAAATCTTTTTTGGAAAAATTATTTAAAGTAATCGCCTTTAAATCTTTCTTTAAAATTTCTTTAGCAAGTTTAGCAAACTCAGCTTGAAGCTTTGATTTATCTGCTGCGTCGAGTTTTTTAGCAAATGCTTTAGCATCATCTTCTTTTTCAAAAAGAACCTGATAAAAATTTCTGCTTTCTGGTTTGATGAAGGTATCTTTATTTTTTTCATATTCAGCCAAAAGTTCGGCTTCGCTAATTTGTAAATCTTTAGCAAAATCTTTTTTGGAAAAATGTAAGTAAGAAACTTTTCTTAATTCAGGAACGGCATATTTCTCTTTGTTTTTTTCGAAATATTTTTGCACTTCTTCGTCAGTTACTTTTTGGGAAATTTTTACATCTTTATCAGAAATTGTAATTACATCGGCAATACGTTTTTCTTGTTTGAAATTTTCTTCTTCCAAAAGCATGGCATAATTGATTGGAGCTGCCATTGACATAGTTTGAATAATCATTGTCGCGGTGATGTCATTAGCAACTTCGCTGACATATTTTTCTTCATTCAAGCTGTTTTTAGCTAAAAATTTCTTGAAAGCTTCGTGATCAAATTTTCCTTCTTTATTTTTGAAGTTTGAATCTTTGGCAACCATTTCCAGAATCAGCTTTCTGCTTGCTTCAACGCCGAAATCATCATGAAGTTTTTCAATCATTATGCGGTTTACGGTGCGACCTAAAACGTCAGATTTAAATTGGTCGGAATCCAGATATTTCATGGCTTCTTCGCTTTTATTCGCAGCTAAAATTCTTTCACGCTCATTTTGCATGCTTTTATTAAAAGTGTTTAAGCCGACAGTTGTATTGCCAACTTTAACTACCCAAGAATTAGGATTTCCTAAAATAAATCCGCTCACGCCGAAGAAAACAAAGCTTAGAGCTAGGATTGCCAAGAAAATTTTAAAAAGGATATTGCCTGCGAGTCTGCGAAATATATGCATTTGTAGAGGAAAATTAGTTTTGTGAATTAAGGATTTTTTTAAATCTTTTAGTTTTCGTTAATTCATAAATCAATTGTTTTGGCAATTCTTTCGTCAATTTATACTTGAGAAAATTCTTCAAATAAAAAAAATGCATCGCTCCTTCACTTAGTTAAATCAATCAAACAAATGTTAATTGTACAAAAATTTGGCGGTACTTCCGTTGGTGATATAGGGCGCATAAAAAATGTTGCTAAAAAAGTAAAAGCCGAGCTCGACAAAAAAAATAAAGTTATTGTGGTAGTGTCGGCGATGTCTGGTGTTACTAATCAGCTTGTAGATTATTGTAACCAAGTTTCATCTTTAATGTCGGATGAAAGTTTGGCGGAATATGATTCAATTGTCGCAACTGGCGAGCAAATTACTTGCGGTTTGTTGGCTTTGGAATTGCAGTCGATTGGCTACAAAGCCAGATCTTTTCTGGGCTGGCAACTTCCAATTGCAACTGACGATGTTCATAGCAAGGCTAGAATTGATGTAATTGACGACGCCGCTTTATTAAAATCTTTAGAAGAATTTGATGTTGTAGTAATTGCTGGTTTTCAAGGAATTCACCTTGAATCAAATCGGGTTACAACTTTGGGACGCGGCGGTTCTGATACTTCGGCTGTTGCAATTGCAGCGGCAGTAAAAGCTGATTTATGTGATATTTACACCGACGTAAATGGGGTTTACACAACAGATCCACGCATCACCGATAAAGCCAGAAAATTGAAAAAAGTTACCTACGAAGAAATGCTAGAAATGGCATATAGCGGTTCGAAAGTTTTGCAAACTCGTTCAGTTGCAATGGCGATGGCGCATAATGTGCGGGTGCGAGTTTTATCAACTTTTGAAGATGTTACAGAATTATCGGGAACAATCTTAGTAAATAATAACGAGGAAATCATGGAAAGAAGAGTTATCACTGGCATTAGCTATAGCAAAAATGAAGTTCATATCACGCTTGAAAAAATGCCCGATCATCCGGGTCTTTCAGCGGCAATTTTTGGTGTGTTAGCACAAAAAGAAGTAAATGTTGATATGATTGTGCAAAATATCAGTGCTGATGGAAAATTTGTTGATATAACTTTTACAACCGGAAAAGAAGAAATTGAGCGCGCCCGCTTGGCGATTGAATCAATTAAGGATGAAGTAAAATACGCCGAATTAAAAATTGACGATAATATTGCAAAAATTTCGGTAATCGGCGTGGGCATGATTAGCCATTCTGGCGTTGCGCATACAATGTTTAAAACTTTGGCCGATAAAGGAATTAACCTGCTTTTGATTTCTACTTCTGAAATTAAAATTTCGGTTTTGATTGCGAAAGAATATGGCGAATTAGCAGTGCGTGTGTTGCATGATGCTTATGGCTTGAGTAAGGCTTAGTTTTATTGAGATTATTAAGATCCTGAACTTGCTTCAGGATCTAATTCTAATCAAAAAATCTTTAAGCCACATCTGCCGCCGAAATTTTAAGAATTTTCTCGCCAGTTTTCAAAACTAAATTTCCCTCTTCATCCAAATCTTCAAAAATTCCTTCGATTTTTTCTTCATCAAGTTTCACCGTAATTTTCTCGCCTAATTTATAAGCATTTTCCAGCCATAATTTTCTTATGCCTTTAAATCCAAAATCATGCCAATTTTGGTAAAGTTTTTCAAATTCATCCAAGAAATTTTGTAGTGCTAATTCTATTGAAATTGTGATTTCAAAATCTTTCAAATTTCCCGCTGGAAAAATTACATTATTTGGATTTGACTCAATATTTAAGCCAATTCCCAAAACTACAAATTCGCAATTTTCACCAGAAATTTTACTTTCTAAAAGCAATCCCGCGACTTTTTTTTCATCAATTAAAAGATCATTTGGCCATTTTGCCAAAACAGAATTTTTAGCAATTTTCGCGATTGAATTTCTAAGCGCCGTAATTGCGATAAAAGAAATTTGGAAAATTTCTGCAGCGGAAATTTTTGGTTGCAAAACCAAAGAAAAATAAAGATTTCCTGATGGTGAAATCCAAGCGCGATCTTTTCTGCCGCGTCCTTGAGTTTGAAAGCGGGCGAGGATAATTTCATTTTCAGAAATCTGGCGTGAATTTGCTAAACCAAAAGCCTGTGAATTGGTGCTAGATAATTCGTTAAATTCATGGATGGTGAAATTTTTGTAAGTCCAGTTTTTCATGGTTATTTTGGTTTAAATTTATCTGATACCAAGTTGCGATCAAAAAGTGAGTAAATAACTGCAGAATTTTGGTAAAAATTTGCTCGAATAATGACGCTGTATCCCTGATACAGCTTACATTATCTGTCGCAATTTTTCCTCAAAATTTCTTTATTATTTACTCACTTTTTGATCTCAACTTGGTATGACAAAAATCCAGTTTGATTCGTCGGATAATTTTTTTTCGAAGCGATATTTTTCTTCTTTAAATTCTTTTAAATCTTGCGGATTAGAAATTTTATTTTTAATGGCAAAATTCGTCATTAATCCGCGGGCTTTTTTAGCCTTAATTCCGATTATTTTTAGCGCATCACCTTTCTTTTCTTTAAAGGCAATATTGATAATTTTTGGTTCAATTTTTTTCAAATTTAGTGCCGAAAAATATTCTTCTGATGCTAAATTTATAATCGGATTTCCGCTCGCTTCATCATTAAAATAATCGGTAATTTTATCGCCCCAAAATTCATAAAGATTTTTTGATAAAAATTTAAATTTTTTAAAATCAGTTCCCATTTCCAAGCGATAAGGTTGCATTAAATCTAGCGGTTTTAAAACTCCATAAAAGCCCGATAAAATTCGCACAGTTTTTTGGGCAAAATCAAAATCTTTTTTAGTAAAATTTTTCTTATCAATTCCGGCGTAAACATCGCCGTCAAAAGCCAATAAAGACTGACGTGAATTTTTTAGATTATATTTATTTTCAAAATTCTGAAATCTGGCAAAATTCAATTCAGCCAGTTTTTTGCTGATTCCCATCAATTTTTCGAGATCAAAAATGGAGAATTTTTTTAACCCCAAAGCCAGCTTTTGTGTTTCTATTGCGAAATGTGGAATTGTGAAATTCTCTACATCAAATTTTGTGTCGTAATCTAGTGATTTAGCGGGTGAAAGAAGGATTAACATAATGATTTCTTGCTTTTAAAATTGGACGAGAATTAAATGCGTTTTTAATTCGCATACCTTCCTAAATTTTCCTTTTAAAAATGACACAAGAATTACCTTTAATGCGCAAGGCAACCGCAGTTTGGTTAGTTGAAAACACTTCGTTAACCTTCACCCAAATTGCCAATTTCTGTGGTTTACACGAACTAGAAGTTCAAGGCATCGCTGACGGTGATGTGGCTTCAGGAATTATCGGGCAAAATCCGATTTTGTCAGGTCAATTAACTCGTGAAGAAATCGCTCGTTGCGAAGGTAAAGAAAATAGTATTTTAATTCTAAATAAAAGTGCGGTTAGCCAAGTTAAATCAACTGAAAAAGATTCGAAATATACCCCAATTGCACGCCGCCAAGACAAACCAGACGGCATTTCATATTTGCTTAAATATTATCCTGAAATCACCAATGGCCAAGTTAAAAAGTTGGTCGGAACAACCGATAAAATGATTGATTCAATCAGAAGTCGTGCCCATTGGAACATGAAAAACATCAAGCCGCGCGATGTAGTTTTGCTTGGTCTTTGCAGTCAATCACAATTTAACGATGTGATTTCGCAAGTTAAATCAGGTGGCGGCGCAGCTGAAGAAAATCCGACTAAAAAAAAGAAAGCCTCAGCAAAAACTCCAAAAATCAAAACCCCAAAAGCTAAAAAATAATGACTTTAGAAATCGGACAAGCAGCACCATTATTTGCTAATCTAACTGACGAAGGTTCGGAAATTGCTCTGTCAGAATTGAAAGGTAAAAATGTAGTTTTATATTTTTATCCAAAAGATGACACGCCGGGTTGCACTATTGAAGCCCAAGATTTCACCAAAAAAATCAAAGAATTCGAGGCGCTTGATTGCGTAGTTTTAGGCGTTTCTAAAGATAATGGCGAAAGTCATTGCAAATTTATCGAAAAATATAATTTGGCTTTCAATTTATTGGTCGATGAAGATGGCGAACTTTGCCGCAAATATGGTGTCATAAAAGAGAAATCAATGTTTGGTAAAAAATATATGGGCATTGATCGTAGCACTTTCTTGATCGATAAAATGGGTAAGATTTTTAAAATCTGGCATTCAGTGAAAGTCAACGGCCATGTTGAAGAGGTTTTAAAGGAATTAGCCAAATTGGCAAAATCTGCTTGATCTTTCTACTTCGATGAATAACTTGCCGCGCTCTTTTGTGCGGGACTCGTTGATCGGCCCACAATTTTGACCACAAGATTGATCTTATAAATCCACCTTTCCAATCAAATTCAAATAAACTTTTAGGAGTGATAATGTCTGTAGTTTTAAAAGCAGAAAAAAGAGAGCTGTTTGGCTCTTCTGCAACTAGAAAAATCAAAAGAGAAGGTCGCATTCCAGCGGTTATTTACGCTAAAGATGGCAACATCAATTTGAGCCTTAGTGGCGAAGAATTTGAGCATGAATATTTTAAAGGAATCACTTTAACCACAGTTGTTGAGTTGGATCTTGATGGCAAAAAAATTAAAGTAATTGCTCATAAAGTTGAGCTTGATCCAGTTTCTGATCGTCCAGTTCACGTTGATTTCTTGAATTGCGATAATTCAAAAACAATTCGCGCTAAACCAAAATTGGTTTTTGTTAATCAAGATAAATCTCTTGGTTTAAAAAAAGGTGGCTTCTTGCACGTAGTTCTTCGTAGAACTGAAGTTATCTGCGAAAATGCGGCATCAGTTCCAGATAAAATCGAAATCGATGCTTCAACTTTGCACGTTGGTTACAAAGTTAGAGCAGCTAATTTAAAACTTCCGGCTGGCGTACAATTGGCTAAAAAAGACAATTTTTTGATCGCAAGTATTGTTGGTCGCGGTAAATCCGAAGAAGAAGCTCCAGCAGCAGGTGCAGCTCCAGCAGCAGGTGCGGCTAAAGCTGATGAGAAAAAACCAGCTGATAAAAAATAAGATTGGTTTTCTTAATCATAATTAAAAAAGGGAAGTTCCTTAAAAAAATGGAGCTTCCCTTTTTTGTATTCATGCTTGATTTGTGACAGAGCCAAAATCTATACCAAAAAGACAAAGTTATAGCTATCAAGAGATAGTTAATTTGGTATATTCTGCCAAGCCTTTCTTCCTTGGTAATCTCGCAAAAATTGGATCGGTAATTTTTGTTGAAAGCAAAGTTGACAACCAAACCACAAAATAAAGGGGGAATGGAAAAGCGATTCGTGATTGATTTTTCTCTAAACCATTTTTAATAATTTTTGCACATTTATGCGCTTCCATAATAAATGGCATTGGAAACTCATTTACATCTGTCATCGGAGTTTTGACATAACCTGGGCAAATTGCATTTACTTCAATTCCCATTTTCTCTAAATTTCCGCGCAATCCTTCGGCGTAAACTCTAACTGCCGATTTACTTGCGGAGTAGGCAGGAGAACTTGGCAAGCCACGAAATCCAGCTAAAGAAGACACAATTCCAATTTGACCTTTTCTGCGGTTTTTCATCTTTTCAATTGCCGGATGAATTATGTTTAAAACGCCATTTAAATTAGTGGTAAAAATTTTTTGAACTTGCGACGCTGCTTCAAGACCTTCTGAAGTTCCGGCTGAAATTCCGGCATTGGCAATTACCAAATCTAGCGCAAAATTCTCTTCGATTTTTTCAATCCAATTTTTTGTTGCTGCTTCATCACAAACATCCAAAATCTCTAAATAAACATTTGCTTTTAGTTCGGCGCAGAGAGTTTTTGTGACTTGTAATTTTTCTAAATTGCGACCACATAAAAATAAATTTACTCCGCTTTTTGAGTAAGCAATAGCAAGGGCGCGACCTATTCCGCTGCCGCCGCCTGTGATTAAAATATTTTTAGGATTTTTCATAAAATGAGACCAAAATTTATAACATTTGAAGGAATTGAAGGTTCTGGAAAATCAACTCAAGTAAAAAAAATGCACGCGTTTTTTTTAGAAAAAAATATTGATGCAATTTTAACCCGCGAACCCGGCGGAACTTTTGCTGGTGAAAAAATTCGTGAAATTTTAATTGATGAAAAAATTGAAAAACTGGAAGCAAAAACCGAGCTTTTCTTAAATTTTGCTGCGCGTTTGGAACATGTTGAAAAACTAATCAAACCAAGTCTGGCGCAAGGAAAAACTGTAATTTCTGATCGTTTTTTTGATTCAACTTTTGCTTATCAAGGAAATGCTTTTGGACTTGAAGAAACTTTGATTGAAGATGTAAAAAAAATGGCGATTTCTGATTTCGCTCCCGACATTACTTTTTTAATTGATGTGCCGGTTGAAACAGCATTTGCGCGCATTCAAACTCGCGCTGACAATAATCGTTATGAAAAATTAGGTTTCGATTTTCACCAAAAAGTGCGTGATGGATTTTTGCAGCTGGCGAAGAAAAATCGGCGAATTAAAGTGATTGACGGAACTAAAAATCAGCAAGAAGTTTTCGTAGAAATTATTCAAATTTTAACCTCAATTTAAAATTAAAATGACAAAAAGAAATAAAATCGCCCTAGTTGGCGCAGGCAATATTGGCGGCACTCTAGCGCATTTGATCGGATTAAAAAATTTAGGTGACATTGTTATTTTGGATGTTGCTCAAGGCGTTGCGCAAGGCAAAGCTTTAGATTTAGAGCAATCTTCAGTTGTTGAAGATTTTGATGCCCAAATCACCGGAACCAGTAACTATGCTGATATTGCCGGCGCTGATGTTGTAATTGTAACTGCCGGAATTGCCAGAAAACCCGGAATGAGCCGCGATGATTTAATGGCAACTAACACTTCAATTATTAAATTTGTTGCCGAAGGAATTAAGCAACATGCGCCCGATGCTTTTGTAATCGTGATTACCAATCCTCTTGATGCGATGGTTTATGTAATGCAAAAAGTTTCTGGTCTTCCAACAAATAAAGTGGTGGGAATGGCTGGTGTGCTTGATTCTTCAAGAATGTCACTTTTCTTGGCTCGCGAATTCAACGTCTCAGTTGAAGATGTAAATGCCTGCGTTTTGGGTGGTCACGGCGACACAATGGTTCCATTAATTCGCTATTCTTCAGTTGCTGGAATTCCAATTCCTGACTTGATCGAAATGGGCTGGACTACCAAAAATAAAATCGAAGAAATCGTACAAAGAACTCGTGATGGCGGCGCCGAAATCGTAAAACTTTTAGGAACTGGTTCAGCATTTTACGCTCCTGCTTCATCAGCAATTTTAATGGCAGAAAGCTATCTTTTTGACAAAAGAAAAGTTCTTCCAGTTGCCGCAAGTTTGAATGGAGAATATGGTGTTAAAGGCATGTATATCGGCGTTCCGGCAATCATCGGCAAAAATGGTGTTGAAAAAATTATTGAGATTAAATTGAACTCTCAAGAATTGGCTATGTTTAATCATTCAGTTGAAGCAGTTAAAAAATTAGTTGAAGAAGTGAAGTTATAAAATTAATCAAATTCGACTTTAGTCGAATTTGGCTTAATTTTGAATTACTTACGCGCACTAGTAAATCAGGGCAGCGTGAAGAATCCAATATTCCACTAAATTCAAAAAAGTTTTGAATTTAAACATCCCTTATGGCTCATATCGAAATAAAAAAATCTAGACTCGCTTTTATCTATCTCTGGATCATCGCAGCTTTTTGTGTTATTATAATTCGTATGGTTTTTATCGTTGTTTCCGGCGATAAAATAAAAATCAGTGGCATTTACGATCCAAGATTGGCAGGCAAACGGGCTAATATTTATGATCGCAATGATGTTTTGGTGGCAACAGATTTAAAAACAAAATCACTTTATGTTAGCAGCGTTTTGGTGAAAGATCCGCAGGCAATTGCGCGGGGTTTGATTTCGGTTTTTTCTGATTTAACTTACAGCGAAGTTTTAAAAAAAATCTCGGACAATAAAAACAGCAAACAATGGATTTTAATTAGAAGAAATCTCAATCCAAACCAAGCTGATCAAGTGCAAAATTTGCAAATGGCGGGCTTGCTTTTCGAAGATGATCGCATTCGGGTTTATCCGCAAAAATCAATCGCCAGCCATTTTGTTGGTTATGTTGATTTAGATCGCAAAGGCTTGGCAGGAATGGAAATGCAATATGATCGTAAATTAATGAAAGGCGAAGATTTGCATTTATCGCTCGATGTTCGTGTACAAGATATTTTACATGATGAATTACAAAATGGTATGGAAGAATATCGCGCCAAAGCCGCAGCTGGATTGGTTATGGATGTTAATAGTGGTGAAATTTTAGCTCTTTCTTCGCTTCCGGGGTTTGATCCAAATTTGCAAAATGAAGCCAGCGCCGATCAGCGTTTCAACCGCGTAACTAACGGTGTTTACGAGCTTGGATCGGTATTTAAAGTTTTAACCAATACCAATGCTTTCGAAGATAATTTGGTAAAAATGACCGATGTTTATAATGTGCATGAGCCGATAAAATATGGTCGCTTCACGATTAAAGATGATCACGCTGTGAAAGATGAAATGACGGTGGCGGAAGTTTTTGCTTATTCATCCAATATCGGAACGGTGAAAATCGCCGAAAAAATTGGCGCTGAAAACCAGAAAGATTTTTTAGAAAAAATGGGATTGCTCAAAAAAATTGATGTTGAATTTCCGGGAATGGGTCGTCCGATTTATCCAAAAACTTGGCGCGAAATTAACCTTTACACAATCTCTTACGGTCACGGCATTGCTATTACGCCGCTACATTTAGCATTAGCAGTTTCGGCAATTTCAAATGGCGGAACTTTATATAAACCATCATTTTTAAAATTAACAAAACAGCCAAAAGGTAAAAACGTAATCAAGGAAGAAACTTCCGATATAATGCGTAAAATGCTGCGTAAAGTTGTGTTGGAAGGAACGGGGAAAAATGCTAATATTGAAGGTTATGAAGTTGGTGGCAAAACCGGTACAGCGAATCGCGCAGAATCTGGCGGTTACAACGAAAAATTGACCATGGCTTCATTCGTTGCGGTGTTTCCTATTTCGCAGCCGAAATATTTAGTTTATGTAATTTTTGATCGACCAAATTATACATTCAACACTGGCGGAATGGTTGCCGCACCAGTTGCGGGAAGAGTTGTAAAAAACATTGCGCCACTTTTAGGAATTCGTCCAAAATCAGTAAGTGCCGAAGATGCGGCTGCGACTGCGAGTCATAAACATTAATTTATATCGCAGCGCGCGCTAAAATAATTCCGCAAGAAATCGCTACGTTTAACGATCTCATATTATTTTTCATCGGAATGAAAATTCTTTCATCAGCTTTTGCAAACACATCATCTGGAACTCCGGCGCTTTCTCTTCCTAACATCAAAAAATCATTTTCTGCAAATTTAAATTTTCTGTAATCATTGCTTGCTTTGGTTGAAGCTAAAATCAAACGCTGTTTTTTTTCTGCAATTTCTGTTGCATAAAAATCTTCAAAAGAAGCGTGGCGAAAAATTTTGGCATAGTGAATGTAATCAAGGGCTGATTTCTTTACGCGTTGCATATCAAATGGAAAGCCGCATGGCTCAATTACATGCAACTCTGCATCAAAACAAACACAAGTGCGAATTATTGTTCCGACATTACCGGCAATATCGGGTTGAAAAAGTGCAATTTTAATCATAATATTTTTTTCAAAAATGAGATGGAGAATTTTTCTTTACAAAAATTTTTGTAAACCTCTTTATTTTTTAAATCCCGTTTTTATAAAAACATTTTAATCTGTAATTATTTCCAATCAAAGACTAGCAATGACTGAAACTGTAAAAATTATTTTTATCACCAAAGGAGAAAAAAAAGAATTCATAGTTCCAGTTGGCACTACAGTTCTCGAAGCTGCTCACAATAATGATATTGAACTTGAAGGTGCTTGTGAAGGCTCTCTTGCCTGCTCAACTTGTCACGTGATTGTGGATAAAGATTTTTATAGCAAATTAGAAGAACCAACCGAAGACGAGGAAGACATGCTTGATTTAGCGTTTGGCTTAAGCCCGACTTCAAGATTAGGCTGCCAAATTATCATGACCAAAGAGTTGGATGGTCTAATTCTAGTGGTTCCTGATGAGACGCGTAATGTTTCAATTTAAAAACCTAAATTTATAAAGTTATGAGCAAGAATATCGTAGTTAAATTAATAATTCTTTTAGTTGTTTCAGCGCTGGTTTATAGCGTATTCTGGTTCTTTAAAGTTGGTCAGGTTGAAAAGCAGGTGAAAAATTTCATCAGCAAAAATAGTGCTAACATTTCAGTTGGCGACATTTCAGTTTCTGGTTTTCCTCTTTCGCAGAAAATCACAATCCATGATCTCAAATTTACCATTCCAAGTCCATTGTTCAATAAGCGCCAAGTGATTGTAAAAATGCTTGAAGCCAAAACAGGAATTTTCTCTTCTGAATTTATAGTTACTTTGCCAGAGCCTGTTACAGTTGATTCTGAAGGCAATATTATGACTGTTGAATTTACTAAGGAACCTGAAATTAAAGCTTCAATTTCTGAAGGCAGAATTTATAAATTTTCTTATCATGATTTTGGTTATAAAATTTCTGACATCGATAAAAATGTTGTTTATGCAGCTACAAGTTCAGTTTTGAATCTTGAATCTACAGTTGCTGATGATGATAAAATTACTACCAAGGTTACTGCTGACATAAAAGAAATCGAAGGCTTTAATGTTCTTGATGTTTATAAAAACGCTTTCGAGAAAAAAGTTACTGAAGGTATTAAAACTGGAGAAATTATTCTTGGAAATTCTGCTGTAGTTGCGCCAATTCCTTCTGCTGCTTCTGGCGATGTTGCTGTAGCTAATGGTGAGGCTACTGCTGCAACTACAACAACAGCTACAGCTGCTCCAGCCTCTGTTTCAACCGATCCCGCTGCAGCTAATGTTCCAGCTCCTGCGACAGCTCCTCAAGCAAATGTTGTGACTCCTACTAATCTTAATCCTGCTGCTGCTCCAGCTGTAGCTGCGATTCCTGTTGCGCCAGATGGAATGGCAGCCCCTGCTGCGCCAATTCTAACTCCAGCAGATATTGCTGCTGCAGCCATGGCAGCCGCTACCGCAAATATTCAAGTGAAAAGCAATTTGATGATTGATTTTGAATATATTATGTCTCCAAACCAAACTGAACAGCAAGCACAAATTCCAACTGATCCAACCCAAATTCAGGAAGCTCCAGTTCAATATAGCAAAGTGATAAAAATCAATAACTTGGATTTTTCTAACTCACTTTACAAAATACTCATTAATGGCGAAATGAACACTCTCGCTGATGATAATATGCCATCTGGTTCGGTGACAGTAAAAGTTGAAAAAATCGGTGCTTTGATTGCTCACATTTCAAGCGGATTTACGCAAATGGTTGAGCAGAAAAAACCAGCTTCGACTGAAATTCAAACCAGCGATTTAACTGTTAGTGGTATGCCAACTCAAGATTCTTACCAAGATTTCTTAAAAAGAGTTGCAGCTAATATTGGCGCGGTTTCCAAAGAATTGGCGGCTAAAAATCCGGTAAGTAAAGACGACATTGCTGAATTTGATATCAGAAGAGAAAAAAATCTGGAATTTTTGGTTAATGAAACCTCGATTCGTGAAATTCTTGGAAAATTCTAATTAATGAAAATTTCCGACGCGTTATCGCAAAGCCGGAAAGATCTCGATATAAAGGGCGTGAGTAACAGTAAATTGGACTGTCTAATTTTACTGACTCACGCCCTTTCTTGTTCAAAGGAACATATAATTTTTAATCCGGATGCTGAATTAAATATTGAGCAGCAGGAATTTTTTTTCAAAATGGTTAAACGCCGCGCCGCGCGCGAACCAGTTTCGCATATTATCGGTAAAAGAGAATTTTTTGGTGAAGATTTTTTTGTAAGTTGCGATGTTTTAGATCCGCGTCCGGATTCGGAAAGTTTGATTGAGTTGGTTCTGGAAAATTTTCAACAAAAAAATAATTCGCTAAAAATTTTGGAACTTGGAGTTGGTTCAGGATGTTTGATTATAACTTTGCTTAAAGCTTACAAATCAGCGGTTGGAATTGGAGTTGATATTAGTAAAAAAGCACTAAAAATCGCTAGAGAAAATGCCGCAACTCATCAAGTTCAAGATCGTTTGCAATTGCTACAATCTGATCTTTTTTCAACTCTAAAGATCTCGAAACAAGTTCAGGATGACGATATTGGTAGTTTGCAGAATTCATCTCTCTTTGTGAATCATCCTGAATTTGATTCAGGATTTATCCAATCTCAAAGCGCAGAAAACCTTCTGAAATTTGATTTAATAATCTCAAATCCACCTTATATCGCATCGCAAGAAATTGAGACTTTAGAACCGGAAGTAAAAACCTACGAACCACGTCTAGCATTAGACGGCGGCGTTGATGGTTTTGATTTTTACAGAAAAATAGCCGCAGAATCCAAAAATTTCTTAAAAGAAAATGGTCGCGTAATTCTAGAAATTGGGATTAATCAACAAGAAAAAATAATTGAATTTTTTATTAAAAATGAATTTCAATTAATTGAGATGAAGTCTGATTTATCAGGCATTATCCGCTCTTTATGTTTTAAAATTTAAATATGTTTATCGCCAAAACCATTTCAGAAATTCGGGGTGAATTAAAAAAATCTGAAAGAAAAATCGCCTTCATTCCAACAATGGGAGCGTTGCATGAGGGTCATCTGGCTTTGGTGAAAAAAGGTCGTGAAATTGCTGAAAATGTGGTTGTAAGCATCTTCGTTAACAAAGCGCAGTTCGATGATCCAAGTGATTACGTAAAATATCCCAGACAAGTTGAAAAAGATTTAGAGCTTTTAAAAAAATCCGGCGCTACTCAAGTTTTTTTGCCAGAAAGTTCGGAAATTTTCAAAGATGATTTTGCTTTTAAATTATTGCCAATAAAACTTGTTGATTGTCTTTGTGGAAGCTCGCGCCTTGGTCATTTTGACGGTGTGGCGTTGATTGTTACAAAACTTTTTAACATCATAAAACCAGATATTGCGATTTTTGGCGAAAAAGATTTTCAACAAGTCGCGATCATTAAAAAATTGGTCGAAGATTTTAATTTTGATCTCGAAATTTTAGGTCATGAAATTATTCGCGAAGAAAATGGATTGGCGATGTCTTCGCGCAATCAGAGATTATCAGAAAGCTCTAAAATAAAGGCGACAGAGATTTTTTTGACTCTAAATGAAATAAAAAATGAAGTTAAAAAATCACCGAATCAAATTGAAAAAATACTGCAAAAAAAACAGGAAGAACTTTTAAATAAAGGTTTTAAAAAAATTGATTATCTGGAAATTCGCGAAGAACAAAATCTAAATTTGGTTACAAATCTTGATAATCAAAAACCGTCTAGGATATTTATTGCAGTTTACCTTGACGAAGTTAGGTTAATTGACAACATGCGGCTCTAAGCGTCAAGCCTCCAAAAAATATTTTCTAAACATAAATAATTCAAACAATGATTTATATCATCATCAGTAATGTCGGAATGGCCCTCATGATGATTATCATTTATTTGCGCTATTCTCGTTTTCGCCTTAAAACATCTGCAGAAATTAATAGTTTGCGCCAAAAACTTGATAAGGAAGTTGATGAAAGGCGTGATGTTGAAAATCGATTACTAACAGAGAAAAAAACCGATAGCGATAAAATCGAAAAACTATTGCAGGAAGTAACCGATTTAAGAAAAGAAAAAGAAGGCGAAATAAGGCTGCGCATCGAGGCAGAAAAGCAAATTGAGTTTGCATTGCACAAAACTGATGAAGTGCAAAAACGCATGAAGGATTGGAGCGTGGTGCAAGATGCGGTGATGAGAGATTGTAAAGATTCAATCGTAAAAATTGGTAATGATCTTTATAGAAAGCTTCATGACAGCTATAAAAGCGAGGTTGAAACTAACAAAAATTTGTTAGGTCGCGTTTCTAAAAATATCACCGATTTTTTTGAAAAAATTTCAGTAGCACAAAAAACCGAAAGTCACGTTAAGCCAGCTATAGCAAGCCCCGCTAAGACAGAAAATAATGACACAAGCACAAATATTGTAATTAAGAAAATGATTGCAGATTTGTCGGCAACCATGAAAGCAAATGGTTTGTTAGTTAATAAAGACTATTTTTTGCCGGCAAATTTTGATGCTCAAAAAGCCAAAATGTTTCTTTGTGAAGTTGCTTTTATTACGATTGAAGAGCTTTATATGTTTGATTTTAAGGTTTGCGCTTATTTTGAGGAATATCACGCAAACAAAGATAAAAATGCTGCCTTTGAACTATTAAAACAAAGACTCGATAAATATATTTCTTACATCGGAAATGCCCGTTATCGAGATTCAATTCTAAAAGTAATGGCGACAACTAAAGCCAAGTTTGAAAAAAACATAATAGTTGTCGCAGTGTCTTCCAAGGCTGATCTACAACTTCTTAAAGAAATCGGTTATTACGATAAATTGCATAAAGTCACGCCGCAAATTATGGATTTCGATGGGGTTAATAACCTAGTTTTATAATCAAAATGGCTTTTCAGCAAAATCAAAAACAGCGCTTAAACCTCAAAAATCTTTTCGCATTATTGCCATTTTTCAAGCCCTACAAACGCGAAGTTATGTTGGCTTCGACTGCTTTGTTTGTAACGGCGCTGATGATTTTATTTTTTGGTAAAGTTGTAAAATATATGATTGATTTTGGTTTTTCGCAGCAGAATCATCTTTTTCTAAATCTAGTTTTGCTCACTTTTATTTTGGCAGTTTTCATCATGGCGATTGCAGGTTATTATCGCTCTTCCTTGATTAATTCGGTGGCAGAAAAAGTGATCGCCGATTTACGTAAAAAAGTTTATAATCACATCATTCACGTTTCGGCCGAATTTTTTGAATTAACCAAAGCTGGCGATGTGATATCGCGCCTTACGGTTGATACCGCTGTGCTTTATAACGTAATCAGCAACACCATTTCATTTTTGCTGCGTAATTCGTTGTTTTTTTTAGGCGGTCTTTCTTTGTTATTTTTCACCAGTGGCAAACTCAGTTTGTTGACAATGTTGATTATTCCAATCGCCATTTCGCCGATTATTTTTATGGGAAAATCAATCAAATCACTTTCTAATAATTCGCAAATGGCATTGTCGTCAGTCGGCGCGCATGTTGAAGAAACGGTGAGTGGCATCAAAACTATTCAATCATATTTATGCGAAGAAAAAGAAGCGCGCAATTTTTTTGATTTTGTTGATTCGGCGTTAAAAATTTCGCTCGAAAAAATTCGCATAAAATCATTGATGATTGCTTTTGTGATAACTTTTTCTTTTGGCGGCATCGCCTTGATTTTGTGGGTTGGCGGGCATGATGTGTTAAGTGGCAAAATCACTTCTGGCGATCTTTCTTCTTTCATTTTTTATTCGATTATCACTTCAACATCTTTGGTTTCGTTAAGTCAAATTGCTGGACAATTACAAAGTGCTTCCGCTTCTGCTTCGCGGATTTTTGAGCTTTTGGAAATTCAATCTCCCGTCAAAGAAATAGCTCATCCACATCCATTTCCACCAGCAAAAGAAATTACTATAAAATTCCAAGATGTGAATTTTTCTTACCCAAGTCGCAAAGATTTTGAAGTGTTAAAAAACTTTAATCTGGAAATTAAACCGCATGAAAAAATCGGGATTGTCGGTTCCAGCGGATCTGGAAAAAGCACAATTTTGCAACTTTTACTACGTTTTTATGATGTTGATTCGGGCATGATTTCACTGAACGGAGTCGACATGCGGGCGCTTTCATTTTCTGATCTGCGCCAAAATTTTTCTTATATTTCTCAAGATTGTTTTATTTTTTCAGGCACGATTTTTGAAAATATCGCTTACGTTGACAAATCAATCACAGAAGAGCAGGTTGAAAAAATTATTGCACAAAATCCGGCGCTCGATTTCATCAATCATTTGCCACAAAAAATGCATAACCAAGTTGGCGAAAAAGGCATTAAACTTTCCGGCGGCGAGCGTCAAAGAATTGCAATTGCGCGCGCCATTATCAAGGATTCACCGATTTTATTATTAGATGAAGCAACTTCCGCGCTCGATAATCACAATGAAAAAAATATCACCAATGCAATTACTAATTTAGCTAAAGAAAAAACCGTAATTACAATTGCGCACAAACTTTCTTCGGTTGCAGCTTCTGATCGAATTATTTTTGTCAAAAATGGCGAAATAGCCGAAATCGGCTCGCATCAAGAGCTGGTGGCGCAAGATGGCTTTTATAAAAAGATGTATGAAGTTGAAATGTTGGGAGTGATTTAATGATCTTTCCAGCCAATTCTTTTTAAGAAAAATTCATAAGAATCTTCAAAAGTGAAAGTTTTGTTATCGTCGAAAACGATTAATTTATTGGCGATTTGTCTTAAGAAATGTTCGTCGTGAGTCACGACAATTACAGCACCTTGGAAGTTTTTAATCGCTTCCAAAAGAGCTTCGCAAGATTCCATATCAAGGTGATTTGTTGGTTCATCGAGAAGCAATAAATTTACACCTTTCAACAAAATTTTCCCAAGCATCACGCGGCTTTTTTCGCCACCCGAAAGCACAGAAATTTTCTTATTTGCTAAATCATTGTTAAACATCATGTTGCTGCAAACCTGACGCACGCGGCTTATCGGAAGTTTTTCATCAACTTTTTGCAACTCTTCATAAACTGTGCGGTTTTTATCGAGACGATCAATGTTCATTTGTCCGAAATAGCCAATTTCAGTTTTAGCATTGGTTTTGATATTGCCTTTAAGCGGGATCAAATCTTGCGTGATAAGCTTTAACAAAGTTGATTTACCTTTGCCGTTTTTACCGATGATGCAGATTTTTTCGCCATCAGCAACTTTGAAACCAAGATTGTGAATCAATAAATGTTCGGGATTATAACCAAAGCCAAGATTTTCAGCTTCAACCATATTTTCCTTGCTGGCGTAAGGATTGTGAGTGAATTCAAAATCAAGAGTTGCAACATGCGCCAATTTTTCTTTCACATCTTGTTTTTCCAACATTTTAACTCGTGATTGCGCGCGACTCGCCATGCTGGCTTTAGCGCCGAAACGATCAATCCATTCTTGAGTTTTTTGTCTTTGCTTATCTTCGTTGACGCGAGTTTTTTCGTAAATTTCTTCTTCAGCAGCAATTTTTTCGCGAATGCCTTGCGTGTTTCCCGGAACTTTTTTAAAGGCTTTGCGGTGAATTACCAAAGTGTGTGTAACCACGTCATCCATGAATCCGCGATCGTGAGTGATTAAAATTAATTCGCCTTCCCATTCTTTTAAAAATTCTTTTAACCAGCGAATTGAGTGAATGTCGAGATAGTTGGTTGGCTCGTCGAGCAACAACATTTGTGGTTCAACTAAAAGTAATTTTGCCAAATTTAATTTAACTTGATAGCCGCCGGAGAATTTTTTTGGATCTTTATAGAGATCGTCGTAAGTAAAGCCCAAGCCGTATAAAATATTTTCACCTTTCCAGCCTTCATGCTCGCGATCTTCTGGTAAAACCGAACAAATTTCATCTAAAACTGTTTCGTGAGTGAAATGAATATGTTGCTCCAAATGCCCAATTCTGTAGCCGCGTGGAATTTCTACGGCACCCGAATCTGGCTCAAGTTTTTTTAGGATTAATTTTAGAAAAGTAGATTTGCCACTTCCGTTGCGCCCAATCAAACCAACCTTCTCACGACCGTTAATGATGAAACTGGCATCGGTAAAAACATCATGCCCTGAAAATGAAATAGATAAATCTTTAACTCTGATCACTGCTTTTAAATTTTTTAATTAATTATAATTCGCGAAACATTATGTAAGCATCAACATAGCCTAAAACCTTATGGTTAAAGCCTTGAGGAATGGTACCAATAGTTTTAAATCCGACTGATTGCCATAAGTTTACAGCAGCTTTATTTGTGGAAACAACAAAATTAAATTGCATTGCTTTATAGCCCAATTCTTTTGCGGTGCTAATTGAATGAAGTGCGAGAGATTTTCCAATCCCAAACCCGCGTTTATTTTCATCAACAATATAACTAGCATTTGCAATATGTGAGCCACGATCTACTCGATTTGGTTTGATTAAATAAACACCCACAATGAGTCTGTCGCAAATCAAAATTTTCTAAGAAATTTTGATTTGCGACAGATTCACAATTTCGTCATCAATTTTTGCCACAAAAGTTTTAGCCGATTTATTCATCCATTTGGCGTAAGCTTCTTCTTTTGTGGTTTCATCATCATTTACATAAGTTTCGCCGGCGGAAATTACACTTTTAAAAATGCGCCAAATCTCATCAAAATTTTCTGTAGTTGCGAGTGTGATTTTAATGTTTAATTCCATCTATTCAGCGGGAGCTGAACATTGTCTGCCAACTTGCGAACCAATTTTAAATTCTTTGCCGGCTTTTAAATCTTCTAAAATTTTTAAGAAATTTTCGCTAGTGAGATCTTCGGCAAAGTCATCATTAATTTGAACAACTGGCGCATTTACACAGGCGCCCAAACACTCAACTTCTTTCAGTGTAAATACACCATCAAGCGTGGTTTCGTCCATTTCAATTCCAAGTTTTTCTTCGCAATCTTTAATAATTTTATCAATGCCGCGAAGCATGCAAGGCGTGGTTTTGCAGAATTGTAAT
Organism: Rickettsia typhi; assembly: GCA_945862455.1. Classification (GTDB taxonomy): domain Bacteria; phylum Pseudomonadota; class Alphaproteobacteria; order Rickettsiales; family UBA1997; genus UBA2645. The sequence continues at coordinate 63,810 of CAMAXU010000002.1, forward strand.
AAATATTTTCCAACTGGTTTTAAGTTGTACATCGTGTAAAAACTTGCTACTTCGTAAACTTTAATTTCGGGCATTTTTAAAATTTCAGCGATGCAGGCGATAACATCTTTTGAAATCCAATTTTGGTTTTGTCTTTGCGCCAAATCAAGCAAAGGCATTACTGCAGATTTCTGGCGGTCGGCTGGATATTTTGCCGAAATTTCGCGAATCTTTTTTTGGTTTTCTTCGTTAAATTGAAAAGTCATATCCGATAATTATTTAATGTTTTTCCAAACCGCTTTTTTGGCGGCAATCAAGATTAAGAACAAAATGCCCAAGAAAATCATGGTGCGAACGCCCATTTTTTTGCGATGTTCAGTTTCTGGTTCTGCGGCCCATTGTAAAAAATTTACAACGTCGATAATCACTTGTTCTTTGGTAGCGTAGGTTCCGTCTTTATATTCAACTTGACCATCGTCAGAAATTGGCGCTGGCATTGAAATTTGGCGACCTTCAAAATATGGATTGTAATATTTACCTTCATTCATATGAAATCCATCGGGCGCATCAGCATAGCTGGTTAGAAGCGAGTAAACATAATTCGGACCATCGTGACGCGCTTTAACAATCAAAGATAGATCTGGTGGTAAAGCGCCGCCATTTGCAGAACGCGCGGCTTGTTCATTGGCGTAAGGGCCAACAAATTTATCAGATGGCAAACCAGGGCGATCAAACATTTCGCCGTCATCATTTGGACCATCAGTTACCAAATATTCGCTGGCAATTTGTTTAACTTCTTCTTGCGAAAAACCAATTGCAGCTAGGTTGCGATAAGATACTAGTTTCAAGCTATGACAAGCCGAGCAAACTTCTTTATAAACCTGAAATCCGCGTTGAATTGAAGCGCGATCAAAGCGACCAAAAGGATTGTCAAATTCCCAGTTCATTTGTTTTGGATGAAGTGCTGAACTATTGATTGCATCTTGATCTCCTTCATTGGCAAAGCTGGAGAAAGATATTAGCGATAAGATTAAAAAAAGTTTTTTCATTTTTATTAATGATTTTTTTGGAAATCGGCGTCGATTGATTCTGGCAAAGGTAAGGTTTTTTCAAATTTCGGTAAATTTGGTAAAATCACTAAGAAATAAGCGTAATAATAAAAAGTTGCGAAGCGCGAAGCCCAGATGTACCAACCTTCTGCGGGTGATTTTCCGAGCCAACCTAAAAACACAAAATTGATTATAAATAAATAAAATACTTTTTTGAAAAGTGGACGATAAGCGCCTGAAACCACTTTGCTGCGATCTAAAAATGGCAAAGCAAAAAGTAAAGCGATGGCGCCAAACATCATCAAAACACCGCCGAGTTTATCAGGAACAGCGCGCAAAATTGCGTAGAAAGGCAGGAAATACCATTCAGGCACAATATGCGCCGGAGTTACCATTGGATTGGCGGGAATGTAGTTGTCGGGATGTCCTAAAGAATTTGGATAGAAAAATAAAAAATAGCCAAAAATCAAAAAGAAAGCCACAAAACCAACCATATCTTTAATGGTAAAATATGGGTGAAAAGGAATGATATCTTTTTTAGTTTTAATTTGAACGCCAGTTGGGTTGTTAGAGCCTACAGTATGAAGCGAAACCAGATGAATTAAAACCACGCCAACAATTAAGAAAGGTAGCAAAAAGTGTAAAGAAAAGAAGCGATTTAAAGTTGGGTTATCCACCGAATAACCGCCCCAAAGCCATGCTACGATTGATTCTCCAACAACAGGAATAGCAGAAAATAAATTTGTAATTACAGTGGCGCCCCAAAAACTCATTTGACCCCAAGGCAAAACATAGCCAACAAAAGCCGTTGCCATTGTAAGCAAGAAAATCACGATTCCAATCCACCATAAAAGCTCACGCGGCGCTTTGTAAGAGCCATAATAAAGCCCGCGAGTTATGTGAGCATAAAGCGCAACAAAAAACATCGACGCACCAACCGCATGAATGTAGCGAATTAGCCAACCATAATTGACATCGCGCATGATATGTTCAACTGAATTAAACGCCATTTGCGTATTGGCAACGTAATGCATCGAAAGAAAAAGCCCGCTCAAAATTTGCACAACTAAAGCAATCCCAGCAATAGATCCAAAGCTCCACCAATAGCTTAAATTTTTTGGATAAGGATGTTTAAGCAAAACATTTTCAAGCATGCCAATAATCGGCAGCCGCTCATTCACCCATTTTGCAACTTTTGATTTTTCGGTAAGGCTTTTTTCGAGATCGTTTTGTAAGTGATTTGACATTTTTTTGTTTTTTATTTTTTTCAAATTGTTTTTTAATCAAATTCAAATTTCGTTCGAATTTGGTTAAATATAAGTTGCTTTCAAATCTGTAATTTCCGCCATTAAAGCGGCGGTGTTTTTAAGCGAAATAATCATGTTTTTTAGATGAGAAATATCTTCTAAATCCAATAAAGCTTGGTCGTTAATGCGATATTTCAGCCATTTATCAATTGGTTTATAAGAGCCAATTTCTAGGTCGTAAGTTGTTTTGTCAACCCCGCTAAATTCAATAATTTGATTTTGGCTAGTTTGCAAAATTAGCAAGTTTGAAGTTACGCTAGGTGGCGTAATTTTTGCAATCACAAATTCGCCCAAACCCTCAACAAAATTAACCTTTAAATTTGGATCATTGGGCAAGTTTTTTAACAAATGCAAATCGATTAATTTTTGCCCCAAAGCGGCGTAAGTAAAAAAGGTTTGCGAATTTTTGCAAAAGGGAATTGCCGGAAAATCGCTTTTTAAAAATTCTAAATATTTAGCGCGATAAATGCCGCAATGCAAAACGGCATAAATATAAGCCAAAACTGATTCTGGCGTGGTGGCAAAATTTAGTTCTGCCAAAAATTGGCTAAATTGCGCGGTGAAATTTGCGGTTTTTTTGGTTTGTTTATTGGCAAAAAATTGCGGCGCGTGATCGTCTTTTTTTGATTCTTCTTCGTAAAGATAAAGTGGGGCTAAATATGCTCCGCCATAAGCAGATTCTAAAAACGACCTGTCGATTATTTTGTCGGTAATAAAAACATTAGCGAAGCTTTCGGACTTCATTTGATATTTAAAAGCTAAGCAAAGATTTTGGTTTTTAAAATATTCCATGGTTAACGAAGACGGAGTTCCCACAAATCCCCTAGATTTTCCCGTGTAAAAAGTATGTCTATAATCAAAGGGTCTAAATTGAAATTTGATTATTTTTTCATAAAAATTTTTAGTTTCTAAGCAATCTTTTTTTGCTCCAATAATCGTCCAATCTCTTGAATTTTTTAGAGAAAATTTTGCTTGCAATTCCCTCTCTTCAAGGTTTCTAAAATCATTAATTATTCCAAATAAATCTTCTCGGCTATATCTTGATGCAACTTGATCTTGCAGAGTATTCAATCCGCTATTTTTTTTCTTAAAAATTTCGCTCAACTTCCAAAATTTTTCATATTCTTTTTCAAAGCCAAAATCTTTTTTGATGAACCAAAAATTTTTGCTTTCTTGCGGTTTTAGCTTTGTCCAAGAAATTTCTGATAAAGTTTTATTAGCTAAAAATTCTAGCTTTTCGCTGCGCGAAATTAAGCCATTTGACAGGGTTGAAAAATAAAAAACTTCTTTGGTTTTTTGGGGTTTGGCAAGTTTGATAAAAAAGCAAATGCTAACGCCAACCATAATGTCAAAAATGTTTTTGTCGCTTTCGCCTTTGCGGGCGTTGCCGTGAAGATTTAGCACGTAAATTTCATCAAAACTTTCCAGCAAACTTTGGCGCATTTTGCGATGGGTTATGCCATCTAAAAAACTGTTATTGGTGATAATTCCAACCACGCCGAGTTTGTCTTTATTGACTTGGTCAATTTTATGTTGAGCAAATTTGATAAATTTTATGTAAAGGTCGTTAAGGTTAATTTTTTTCTCGTTCAAACCTTTTTTGTAATCATCCAAAAGCCCGTCAATTATTGGCGAAATCGATTGGCTTTTGCCATTGAAATAAGGCGGGTTGCCGATGATTGCCAAAATATTTTCGTCGTTTTTGATTTTGGTTGATTTTTCGTGCTCTTTTTTCATTTGCGGCAAATGTCCGCTAATGCTGTGTTGCGCGATGTCGAGCGTGTTGGTTAAATAAACGCCTAAATTTTCGTTGTTTTTGGCGTCAATATTTATGCCGCAATCTTTTAGATGTTTGGTTAAAATCGTGTGAGCAACAATGTAGGGCGTATAAAGCAATTCAAAGCCGTAAATGTCGTTTAAAACTTTGGATTTGATTTTGGCTTTTTGCAGCGAATCGGCGTTTTTGTCGGCAATTAAATTAAAAACTTCTTCCAAAAAAGTGCCCGTGCCGCAAGCAAAATCAAGGGTTTTAACTTCGTTTGCCAAAAATCCGTCAGCTTTGCCAAATTTTTCTTTGATGATATGTTCAACGCTTTTTACGATGAATCGCGAAACCTCTTTTGGCGTGTAATAAACGCCATTTTCTTTGCGATTTTCGGTTTTTTTTAGGTTGTCGTAATTTTTCAAAAAATCTTCGTAAAGATAAACCGCGATGCTTTGTTTTCCGTCTTGGTTTTTGGCAAATTCTTGTTCAACACTTTCGATGTTAATAAGATTTAAATTTTTGCCAACCTGCGCCAAAGCTGCTTTGATGGTGGTTGGAATGTAATCTTCTTCGTAGCCGCTTTTTAAAAATTCTTTGAGCAGGCGATAATTATTTGGAATTTGGCGCAAATATTCGCTGGGATTTTCGTTTAAAGTTTTTTGCGATTCTAACATGACCAAAAGCAAACCATAAACTAGGCTTTGCGAATAGATGTCGCAAAAGTCGTTGAGTTGGTAGCTATATTGAACCGATTGCCCAAATTCTTTAAAAAGTTGTGAAAATTTGTGATGAAAATTTTCGCCCTCGTGGTTTTGCAAATTTTCAACATATTCGCGCAAAACAACCGAATAATAAAAACTTTGTCGCGCCAAAGCCAAAACCAGCGACTTTTTATTTTTAATAATTTGAGTTTGATAAAAACCATAAAACTCGCGCAAAAGATTCTCGAAATCGGCTTGGTTGTTGGGATTTTGGTTTTCGCTTAAATCGCAATTAAGCAATTTTACGCGGCATTTTTGCGCGCCTTTATGCAGCAAAATAAATTCTTTGTAGTTGGTGATGATGATATTTTCGCAGGTTTTGGAATATTTTTTGATTTGGTCGGAAGCGATTAATTTTTCTAAATCGTAAGAGATTTTTTTGCATTCGATAAATCCAACCAAACTGCGAAAAAGCTGGTCGTAATTTTCGTAAATAAAAAAGTCGGGCGTGCCTTCAATATCGAGCTCTTTGTCGGAAGCTTCGTGAATGATTTTTAAGTTTTTTAGCTTGAATTCTTGAGTTTGATTAATTTCGGTAAATAAATTTTCTAAAAAAGTGCGATAGCTAATTTCGTTGGCGTGGCTTGGGTTTAGAGATTGAATTTGTTTGATGTAGGTTTGAATTGGCGAAGAATTTTTCATCTAGCCAATTTTAATTTTGGTATCGCCCAAAAATTCGTAAGGCGGAATTTCTAAATTTCTGGGAGCGGGACCTTTTCTAATTCGGGCGGAAGTATCGTATTGCGAACCGTGGCAAGGGCAGAACCAGCCTTTATATTCGCCTTGTCCCATGATTGGAATGCAACCTAAATGAGTGCAAATTTCAATTGTCACCAACCATTCCTCTTTGCCAGCTTTTACGCGCTCGGCATCGGTTTGTGGATCACGCAATTCTTTAATATCAACGGCATTGGCTTCTTCAATTTCAGCTTTGGTGCGTCTTCTAATTGAAACTGGTTTGCCGCGCCACATAACTTTTTTTTCTTCGCCAGCTTTGATGTTAGAAATATCAACTTCAGTTGAAGCTAAAGCCTGAACGTCGCTTGACGGATTCATGCTATCAATGAATGGTAAAATTGCGCAAGCAGCACCAATTCCAGCGGCGCTATAAGCGGTTGCAGTAAGCAACTTTCTACGGCTTTCATCTTTCGGTGAAAGAGACTTTTCGGACATTTTTATTAAAAAATTTTTAGATGAGAAAAAAAGAGTCGCGTTTTTTATTCATCGGCGCAAATTTATCAACCTCGAAATTTCTTCAAAAGAACTTCTAAAAAAATGACAATCCTCAAAATCAAAAAACTAGAAAATGGCAAAGATCTGCCTTTGCCGAAATATGAAACCTCTGGCAGCGCTGGAATGGATTTGTTGGCTGCAATTGACGAGCCAATTACCATCAAAGCTGGCGAAATAAAATTAGTAAAAACCGGAATCGCAATTGCTTTAGAAAAAGGCTTCGAAGCCCAAGTGCGACCAAGATCGGGATTGGCATTAAAAAATGGCATTACAGTTTTAAACAGCCCAGGAACGATTGATTCAGACTATCGCGGCGAAGTTTGCGCAATTTTAATTAATCACTCACAAATTGATTTCACAATCACGCGCGGCATGAGAATTGCCCAAGTTGTAATCGCTAGACACGAACAAGCTGAAGTTGTTGAGGTTGAAGATTTAGATCAAACCACGCGCGGTTCAGGTGGCTTTGGTTCTACCGGACATTAATTCATGCCGCTTTCCGACCAACAAAAACAGCGTTATTTGCGAAATACAATCCTTTCTGAAATTAGCGAAAGCGGTCAGGAAAAATTATTGCGTGCGCGGGTTTTGGTTGTTGGTGCGGGCGGTTTGGGCTCACCCGTATTGCTTTATTTAGCTGCGGCGGGAGTTGGCAATATTGGCGTAATTGATGATGATGTTGTCGAGCTTTCAAATTTGCAGCGTCAAATAATTCACAATGAAAAAAATCTGGGACAAAAAAAAGTTGAAAGCGCTGCGGCAAAAATTTTTCTTTTAAATTCTGACGTAAAACTCGAAATTTTTTCACAGCGCGCAACTCGCGAAAGCCTTAGAAAAATCAGTGCTAATTATGATTTTATTTTGGATTGTACCGACAATTTTTCCACTCGTTTTATAATTAATGAAATTTGCCACCAACAAAAAAAACCATTAATTTTCGCCGCCGTAAAAGGATTTTTAGGACAGATTGCGGTTTTTAAATCTTACGAAAATAACAATCCTTGTTACGCCTGTTTTAACCCAAATATTGTTGATGAAAATTTTTCATTGCCGTTGTCCGAAAAAGGAATTTTAGGTTCAGTTGCAGGCACAATTGGCGCGCTTCAAGCGACCACAGCAATCAAAGAAATTTTGGGAATTGAAGAAAGTTTGGTCGGAAAAATTTTAGTTTCCAATTTTTTAAAAAATGAGTCTCGCAAAGTCGGCCTGAAAAAAAATTCAAACTGTACGATATGTTCAGTTTAGATCCTAAAAACAAGTTCAGGATCTAGCTTTAACACATAAATTAGAAAACTTAAAACCACCCAATTGACTTTCAATTTACCTTCTCTTACAAAGCCGCGCTCATTTTTATTTTTCCAAAAAAAATTAAAAATATTATTAAAAAAGTGGAACCGCTTTCACTTTTTTAATGCAATTAAGACCTTAAAAAAACTTTAGTTTTTTTAAATTAAGGAGAAGTGGCCGAGTGGTCAATGGCAACAGACTGTAAATCTGTCCGCGCAAGCGTTCGCAGGTTCAAATCCTGCCTTCTCCACCATTAAAATTAAATTCAAACAAATTTGAATTTAGAAAAAATGAATTGCTGCGCACGAAATAAATTCGCGCATTCGCAATAACTTTTATTAAGCGGGTGTAGCTCAACGGTAGAGTTCCAGCCTTCCAAGCTGGCCGTGAGGGTTCGATTCCCTTCACCCGCTCCATTATATACAAGCAAGATCTATAGAAGCACGAACACCACTTCCCATTTTTTCACCAAGGATTTTTTTATTATTTGATGCCTCAAAAATTCAAAATCCATTCCAAATTTTCTCCCGCTGGCGATCAGCCGCAAGCTATTTCCAAGCTCATCCAAGGCTTAGAAGAAAAAAAACAAAATCAGGTTTTGCTTGGAATTACCGGTTCGGGGAAAACTTTTACGATGGCGAATATTATTGAACGCACGCAGCGCCCCGCTATGATTATGGCGCACAACAAAACTTTGGCAGCACAGCTTTATGGCGAGATGAAAGAATTTTTTCCCGAAAATGAAATTGGTTATTTCGTTTCCTTTTATGATTATTACCAGCCCGAAGCTTACATTCCAAAAACTGATACATTCATTGAAAAAGACAGCGCCATCAACGAGCAGATTGATCGGCTGCGTCACGTCGCAACGCGCGCCCTTTTTGAACGTAGGGACACTATAGTTATTGCGTCTGTATCTTGTATTTACGGTATTGGATCTCCAGAATTTTATTCAACGATGGTTTTGCGCTTGAAAGTTGGTGATGAAATTGGTCGTCAAAAACTTTTGCTGCGCCTTGTCGATCTGCAATATACGCGCAACGACGTCACTTTTGAGCGTTGCGATTTTCGCGTTTTGGGCGATGTGATTGATATTTTTCCATCGCACGAAGATGAGCGCGCTTGGCGCATTTCAATGTTTGGTGATGAGATTGAAGAAATCATCGAATTTGATCCGCTAACTGGCGAACATTTTTCTAAGCTTACTGAAATTTCGCTTTATCCTTCTTCGCATTATGTAACTCCCGCCGACACCTTGAAGGGCGCTATTTTGCAGATTAAAAAAGATTTAGCATTGCGTATCGAATATTTAGAAAGCATTGGAAAAATTGTTGAAGCGCAACGCTTAAATCAGCGCACAACTTATGATATGGAAATGATGTTGGAAGTTGGTTCTTGCAAAGGAATTGAAAATTATTCGCGCTATTTAACTGGTCGCCCGCCTGGTTCGCCGCCGCCAACTTTGTTTGAATATTTACCGAAAGACGCATTGCTTTTTGTTGATGAAAGTCACGTTTCGGTGCCGCAAGTTGACGGCATGTATAAAGGTGATTTAGCACGTAAAACTAACCTGACAGAACATGGATTTCGCCTTTTAAGCGCGCTGGATAATCGCCCTTTAAAATTTGCCGAATGGGAACAATTTAAGCCGCAAACAATTTACGTTACGGCAACTCCCGGAAAATATGAGTTAGCTAAAACTGATGGCGAAATTATTGAACAGGTAATTCGCCCAACTGGTTTGCTTGATCCGGTTTGTGAAATTCGTCCAGCGAAAGCGCAAGTTGTTGATTTGTTGAAAGAAATTAAAGCCACAACTGCGCGCGGATTTAGAACAATTGTCACCACGCTTACGAAAAAAATGTCGGAAGATTTAACCGATTTTTTAAGCGAAGCCGGAATTAACGTGGTTTATATGCATTCCGATATCGACACGCTTGATCGCATTGAAATTATTCAAAATTTGCGTTTGGGAAAACATGATTGTTTGGTTGGCGTAAACTTGCTGCGCGAAGGTTTGGATATTCCTGAATGCGCTTTGGTGGCAATTCTTGACGCTGATAAAGAAGGATTTTTGCGCAATGAAACTTCGCTAATTCAAACAATTGGTCGCGCTGCCAGAAACTCGGAAAGTAAAGTTATTCTTTACGCTGATAAAGAAACTAAATCAATTAAAGCGGCGCTGGGTGAAACGGAGCGCAGAAGAAAAATTCAAATCGCTTACAACGAAAAACACGGAATTACGCCAACAACAACTTATAAAAAAATTGGTTCAGCTTTGGCGAATCTTTACACGAAAAAAACTGCGGCGGAAGGTGATTTAGTTCCGAAGAAAATTCCAACTGAAAAAGAGATCGAGAATTTGCGTAAAAATATGCTGCGCTGCGCCTCAAACCTTGATTTTGAAAAGGCGACCGAGCTTCGAGAAGAAATCAAGAAGATGGAAAATTTGTTGATGATGAAATAGGGCTTTGGTATTAATTAATTTAAAATTTTTAATCTGCGTTAAGCATATAATTGCCTTTTAAAGAACAAAAAGTTTGAAAAATTAAATCAGATGAAAACAATGCCGCGCCCTATCTTTTTGAAGGTAGTGGAAATTTAAGTGGCGGGATAGCTCAGTCGGTAGAGCAACGGGATCATAATCCGCAGGTCGGGGGTTCGAATCCCTCTCCCGCTACCAGCTTCGTTCTTGCGATCAGATCTGCTGATCGTTAGAACGAAGCTGGACCTCGCCAAAGTCCATCAGGCGGCGGGCGGGCAATTACTTTTATTTCATCCTCTCCATCGTATCCACCAAGACTTTAGTCGTAAATCCAAGTCCAAATCCATATTTCGCTTTATTATTCACCGCTTTTCCCATCGCCTCACTCACTGGCACCAAAGCCTGACAATGATGATTCAACTCTCCTAAAAAAATATTTTTCAAATCACCAACCAAAATAAAATCTGCACCAAGTTCAATCACATTTTTATATTTTTCTTTTAAGCTGCCATTTAGCACATCCAAAATCATTTTTAGTTTCTTCTGCAAATTTTTTATTTCCTCTTTTTCCAAAATCTCAATTGGCTGCGAAGTGGCTCCACCAGTGGAATAAGTTGTTGTGAAATTTTTATCCTCAGTTCTTAAGCTTTTTCTAAAAGTACTGCCGGCAACATAAAAATTTCCTTTTTTATCCTTCAAAAAATTCGTACGAATATCGCCAGATTTTACTCCTTCCAAAAATGGCTGAACCAGAATTTTTCCGTGATAAAGTTTTTTAGCATTTTTTAAAATCTGCCACCGAGTCAATTCTATCAAGCTTTTACCTGATTTAAAATTTTGTACGTAACATAAAATTTCAATTATTTTTTTAAGCTCTTTTTCATTTAAATTATTTTTAATTTTGTAAAGTTGCATCGAATGCAAATCTGCAATTTCTTGATTTTTGAGAGAAAAAAAATCCAAACCATTTTCACAAAATTCCACCGCAAAAACTCCTAAAGATTGCGCCGAATCTTTGGGTTTAAAAACCAGTTTTGCGAAAGTTTTTTTATAAAGTTTTTTATATTCCGCAGACATTGATTTTACTTGATTCAAAATAGTTTCATCATCAATGCTAAATTCCGCAGTTGGTGTCGCAATTTTTTCTTTTAAAATACGATTTATTTTTTGCGGAGTTTCTTTGTCGCCTAAATTTATTGGGCAATTAAAAATAAATTTCGGAAATAATTTTTTCAGCTCTTTCAAAGTTTCATTCACATCTTTTTTTCCAGCGGGAGGAAACGGCGATTTCATAGGCTCGAGTCTTTGAATGATGAAATTTACCTCATTTAATTTGAGTGCGGTTTTGGCTTGGGTATGGACCCCGTCGTGAAGACGGGGTGACAATGTTTTTAGTTTTGCAGGTGACAATGTTTTTAGTTTGGTAGGTGACAATATTTTTAGTTTGGCAGACAAACTGCTAGTTTTGTTTCTTCGGATAATGCTAAAGACATCGTCGTCCCTTCTTAGGATTGGTTCTATACAAACTAAATCAGAAACTCTTTGTATTTTTAATTGATGAAGTTTTTTTAAATCTTTTTTTTCAACGCATTCCATAATTTCTAAATTGCGCTGTTCGTAATTTTTTACTAAAGCCTGACAAAGCTTGTTTTTGTTGGTCAAATGAAGTGCTAAAATTGATGAATTACGACTTTTTGGCAAATTTTTTTTGAGATTATAAATATAAACCTCGTGTCCCAATTTTAGGCTTGAAAGAATATAAGCTAAACTCGTGTTGCGCCCTAGAGCCATATTCGCAAAAGACTCATTAATGATGGCAAGAATTTTCATTTTATGAATGACAGTTTAAGATTTTAAAAAGACAGATACTTGCAATTAACTCCTTAGACTTTACTTTGCGCGCCCCGCCATAAATTTGATATAAAAAAATCTCTAAAATCATGTCAAAAGAATTAACACAAACTTCACCTTTTTTCAGTGCGAACGTAGTTTTCATCAATGAACTTTATCAAAAGTTTTTGCAAAACCCGTCATCAGTTGATGCGAGTTGGGCAGAATTTTTTGCCAAAAATACTGAAGAAGTAAAATCAATTTTAGCTGATTATAAAGGTCCAAGTTGGGCTTCTCGCAACCTTCAGGTTATTGGTTCACAGGATTTTGACATTTCTTCAAATGTAAAAAAAGAAGCGCCAAAAAAAGATTTAAAAGCTGGCGCACCAGTTTTAGCTTCAACCAAAGATTTAAATATCAGAGTTGCTAATTTAATTGAAGCTTACAAAAAATATGGACATTTAGCAGCAAACCTTGACCCAATTGGTTTGATGCCATCCAAAAATGTTGTAGAAATTGATATTAACACTCATGAAATTTCTTTCGAAGATTTAGAAAAAGAAGTTGAATTAAACGGAAAATTAGGGCTTGGAAAAGCTAAAATTTCTCAAGTAATTGAATATTTAAATTTCATTTACGCCAATAAAGTTGGCTGTGAATTTGAATATATTCGCAATCGCGAACAAAAAGAATGGTTGGCTCGCGAGACAGAAAACGCGCTGCTTAACGACATTTCGAAAGAAGAAAAAATCAAAATTTTAAAAGAAATTATCCGAACTGAAGGTTTTGAACAATTTCTGCACAAAAGATTTCCCGGTGCCAAAAGATTTTCGGTTGAAGGTGGCGATTCTTCGATTAACTCAATTGAAAAAATGATTGATGTTGGTGCGAAAAATGGCATTAAAAAAATTGTTATCGGCATGGCGCATCGCGGTCGTTTAAACACTTTAACGGGAGTGATGGGAAAACCTTATTACCAATTGATCGCCGAATTTAAAGGCACTCCCGGAATGCCTGATGGAATTACCAAATCGGGTGACGTGAAATATCACATGGGTTATGCTTCAACTCGAGAAATTTCCGGCAACAAAATTGATTTATCTTTGGCTTTCAACCCTTCGCACCTTGAAGCGGTGAATGTTGTTGTAGCTGGAAGAATTCGCGCCAAACAAGATTTATATGGTGATTTAGATCGCACTCAAGCAATGGCGTTGGTAATTCATGGTGACGCGGCTTTTGCGGGTCAAGGTTCTGTAGCTGAAAGTTTAATGATGAATGGAATTGAAGGCTACAACACTGGCGGCGTGATGCATTTAATCATTAATAACCAAATTGGTTTTACGGCAAATCCAAATGATTCGCGCAGCACAACTTACGCGTCAGACATGGCAAAAGCAATTGATGCGCCAATATTTCACGTTAATGGCGATGATGTTGAAGCGGTGATTAAAGTTACAGATATTGCAACTCGCTTCCGCCAAACTTTCAAAAAAGATGTAGTTTTGGATGTGATTTGTTATCGCCGTTATGGTCACAATGAAGGCGACGAGCCGCTTTACACGCAGCCGATAATGTACACTAAAATTAAAGATCATCCGAGTTTAGAAAAAATTTATTCGAAAAAATTGATCGCCGAAAATGTAATTTCAGAAGCAGAATATCAAAAACTAAATGCTGATTTTAACGCGTTTCTTTCCAGCGAATTTGACAAAGCTGCAACTTACAAACCAAATGAAGCCGATTGGTTGAAAAAAGATTGGAGCAAAATTAAAGATGGCGATAATTCGATTCCGAAAACTGCCGTTGATAAAAAGAAATTAAAAGATTTTGCCCAAAAATTAACTACTTTACCTTCAGGATTTTCAGAAAATTCTAAAGTTGTTGCCGGAAAAATTCGTCAAAAAGCCACAATCGATGAAGAAAAAGATATTGATTGGGGCGCTGGTGAAGCTTTGGCTTTTGCGTCGCTTTTATCAGAAGGTCATCCAGTTAGAATTACCGGTCAAGATTCGGGACGTGGAACTTTTTCGCACCGCCATTCAATTTTACATGACACTGTTAACGCTAAGCGTTACAACATTTTTACACCATTTTCACAAACCGCGAAATATGAAGTTTACGATTCATTTCTTTCTGAATATGGCGTACTTGGTTTTGAATATGGTTATTCACTTTCAATGCCAAATGGTTTGACAATTTGGGAAGCGCAATTTGGTGATTTCGCCAATGGTGCGCAAATTATTATCGACCAATTTATCACTTCGTCAGAAGTTAAATGGTTGAGAAAATCAGGTTTAGTAATGTTGTTGCCTCATGGTTATGAAGGACAAGGACCAGAACATTCTTCGGCGCGTTTAGAGCGCTTCCTGCAATCTTGCGCTAATAATAATATCCGCGTTTGCAACATCACAACTCCGGCGAATTTTTTCCACGCGCTGCGTCGTCAAATTCACGGAAAAGATCGCAAGCCTTTGATTGTTATGTCGCCAAAATCAGTGCTGCGTAACAAAGCGGCAACTTCAACTTTGACAGATTTTTCTGATTTCAATTTCCGTCCTTTAATTGCTGAAACCAATAAATTAGAATCTTCGGACAAAATTCGTAAAGTTGTGTTTTGTTCGGGAAAAGTTTATTATGATTTACTTGAAGCGCGCGAGACTAAGAAAATCAACGATGTGGCGCTTATTCGTTTAGAGCAGCTTTATCCATTTCCAAAAGAAGAATTACAAGTTGAGCTAAAAAAATATAAAAACGCCGAAATTATTTGGTGCCAAGAAGAGCCAAAAAACATGGGCGCGTGGAAATTTGTCGATGATTTGATCGAAGAATCTTTGGTCGAAATTAAACATAAATCTGCAAGACCAAAATTTGTTGGTCGCATTGCTTGCGCTTCAACTGCAACGGGATATGGCTCATATCATGCTAAAGAGCAGAAAATATTGATTGACGAAGCGCTAAGCTAAAATTAGTTTTTGCGCTACAAATCTAAGTTACTAAATTTTTAAACCCTTATGGACCCCGTCGTGAAGACGGGGTGACAAACTTTAGTTTGCC
>CAMAXU010000003.1 GCA_945862455.1 Rickettsia typhi
TTGGACTTTCTTCCCCAAGCACAGTAGCTGATGGAACATCAACAACCGGAACATGCGGAGCTACAGGATATGCCGGAACTGTAGCTTTAAGCTGCTCAGCTGGGACTGGAGTTTTATCAGCTTCTCCAAGCATGTGTGGGTGTAATACAGGAGCTGGATATTCTTTGTCGGGTGGAGTTTGTATTTCGAATTGTAGTTACAACGTAACTGGAGGAAGTCCAAGTACAGGAACTGTATCAGCAGGACCAGTTTCAATAACTTGTAACACTGCACAAAATTATTCTTCGACTCCATTTACTGCGACTTGCTCCGGTGGTGCTGCGATTACAGGAGCATGTGCTTGTGCAACGGGATATACTGGTGCTGGATGTTCAACTTGTGATACGGCGAATGGTTATATGTCAGGTGGCGGCGGAACTTGTGTGCTTGGATGTACGATTCCAGCGGGAAGTGGGACTTCTACAACACTTGTTGCACCAAGCACTACAACAGCAACTTGTAATTCATCTGGTTACTCAGGAACGATGACTTTTAGCTGTAATCCGGGAAATGCAGTAAATATTACAACAGCTTGTGTCCAATCTTGTACAGCAAGTGGTGGAGTTACAGCTGATACTACTACAGTTCCGGGATCTAGTATATTTAAGTTTAATACGGTTGGGAGTTATACGCTTACATGTCCTAGTGCTAAAACTGCACAAGTTTTAGTTGTGGGCGGAGGCGGAGGCGGCGGCAATGGTTTTGGTCAAAATGGCGGCGGTGGTGGTGGAGCTGGTGGCTTGGTTTACGCGGGATCTTATCCAATTACTGCAAATGTATCATACACAGTAACGGTTGGAGCTGGTGGTTCTACACAAACCACTGAAGGTGCTGCTGGAAATATTGGTTCTAATTCTGTATTTGGAGTCATCACCGCTTATGGCGGCGGTGGCGGTGGCTACAAAAATGGTGCATCGTCACCTCCGGGACCTGCAACTATAGGCGGTTCTGGTGGTGGTGGACCATTCAACGGACAAGGAGCTGCTGCAACTCAAACTGCACAAACCTACCAAATGTATCACTTCGGAAATGCTGGCGGAAATGGACATCCTACTTCCCTATATATTACGGGCGGCGGTGGCGGAGCTGGCGGAGCTGGAGGAAATGGATTGGTTTCAACTGGCGGATCTGGAGGTATAGGAGTGCAATTAGATATTACGGGAGTTAGTCTTTATTATGCTGCTGGCGGCGGCGGAGCTGCTGGAAACTATACCAACCAAGGTATTGGAGGAAGTGGTATTGGCGGCAATGGCTCTACTACTAGCGGCACTTCAGGAACTGCAAATACTGGAAGTGGCGGCGGCGGTGGCGTTGGCAATGGAGGAGCGGGCGGTTCTGGAATTGTGATTGTACGTTATTAAAACTAAAGAATTGGCGTAAAAAAGGGAGTGAGAAATTAAAATTCTCACTCCCTTTTTATGCCTGAAGCTCTAAATTTCATTTGTATAATGAGTCTGTCGCAAATCAAAAATTTCTTAGAAAATTTTGATTTGCGACAGACTCATAATTCGACGATTCAAAAGCGATATACCAAATTAACTATCTCTTGATAGCGCTAACGAAGTATTTCTGAGCAAATTTTTACCAAAAAGACAAAGTTGTGGCTATCAAGAGATAGTTAATTTGGTATATGTCACTAAAAAACATTTTAATTACTTTACAAAGCCGACCAACCATCAAAAAATGGGAGGTCGGTTTTTTTTGAAATAATGGCACTGTCGCGTAAATCAACTTTTTCGTCGAACTTTTCGCAATTCTAAATTTTTTAAAAACGCACGTACATCTAGGTACGCTTACCTTTCAAAAAATTTAGAATCACAAAAATTTCTTAGAAAAACTTGATTTACGTGACAGTGCCATAATCTATAAATTTATGAAAAAATTTCTTTTATTTTCTGTGCTGGTTTTTGTTTCTTCATGCACTGGAAGTTGGAATTATGAAGGGCGCGGGGCTCCAAAAAATTGGGGAGATCTGAAAGAAGAATTCAAGTTTTGTAAAATCGGTTACAACCAATCACCAATTAATGTTACGTCTCAATTTGTCGAAAATGAGTTAAAATTTTCTTACAATAATTCTGATGTAGAAAAGCAGCGCGTTGATCATGTGATGCAAATAATATATGACAGTAAAAATTTAGTGCTGCGCGGCAAAAAGAAATATTTTTTACGCAAAATTGAATTTCATCATCCAAGTGAGCATTTAGTAAATGGCGAAGCGTCTTCAATGGAAATGCAAATTTATCATAAAAGTGAAGATGAACAATGGTTGGCTTTGGCGGTTTTTATGGAAATTGGTCAAGAAAATTTGGAAATTAAAAACATAATAAAATTGCTGCAAAGCAAAGAAAAACAAGGGAAATTGGATTTGTCAAAAATCATTAAAGAAAAAGATCAAATATTTTTTTACGATGGTTCATTCACCACGCCGCCATGCAAAGAAGGCGTGAAATGGTATGTGATGAAAACTTTGATTACTGTTTCAAAAGAGCAGATGAATCAAATTATAAAATTGGGAATTTTTGCTAAATCAAACGCCAGACCGGTGCAAGAATTTCATCCGGAGAAATATTAATCGAATGCGCGATAGATCCTAAAGGCGCTATCGCAAATCAACTTTTTCGTCGAACTTTTTGCAATTCTAAATTTTTTAAAAACGCACGTACATCTAGGTACGCTTACCTTTCAAAAAATTTAGAATCACAAAAATTTCTTAGAAAAACTTGATTTACGCAACAGCGCCTAAAACAAGTTCAGGATGACGGAGTTTGTTTTGGCTCGATGCTCTCACATCTTCATCCTGAACTTGTTTCAGGATTTATCTCTACTTAAACAAAAATAAAAATGTCCTTTCAAAATCTAAATTCTCCTCAACTTGAAGCTGTTCAACATACTGATGGTCCGGTTTTAGTGCTTGCTGGTGCTGGAACTGGCAAAACTAAAGTTTTGACTTCACGCGTAATAAATATCGTAAATTCGCATTTAGCATCACCTTTACAAATTCTGTGTGTAACCTTTACCAACAAGGCTGCAGCGGAAATGAAAAAGCGTATCGGCGAAACAATCGGCGATCAGGTTCATAATTTATGGGTCGGAACTTTTCACTCAATTGCGGCTAAAATTTTACGTCGTCATCCTGAAGTTGTAGGATTACGCAGTGATTTTACGATTATCGATGATGATGACCAAACTCGTTTGCTCAAACAAATTCTCGGCGATTTTAATATCGACACCAAACAATTTGCGCCCAAAGCCTATTTAAACAAAATCTCGCGTTTGAAAGATAAAGTTGTATCACCATCAGCCCTTGAATCTGTTGGTTTTGAAGTTTCTCTGCCCAAGTTAAAAGAAGTTTACACAATTTACCAAGCGCGTCTTAAAGCTATGAATGCCACCGATTTTGGCGATTTATTAACATTAAATCTCGAGCTTTTTAATTCTGCGCCAGAAATTTTGGCTTATTATCAGGACAAGTTTCGTTATGTTTTGGTTGACGAATATCAAGATACCAACAATGCCCAATATCAATGGCTTTTGAAATTGGCGGCAGTTCATAAAAATATTTGCTGCGTTGGTGATGATGATCAATCAATCTATAGCTGGCGCGGTGCTAACATTGCTAATATTTTACGTTTTGAAAAAGATTTTACCAACGCCAAAGTAATTCGTCTTGAACAAAATTATCGCTCAACTTCACGCATTTTAAAAGCGGCAGATTCTGTAATTTCCAACAATAAAGAACGCCATGGTAAAACATTGTGGACAGATGCTGGCGCTGGTGAAAAAGTTAAAGTTTTATCATTCTTAGACGACAGATCAGAATCGAGCACAATTGCTGCAATGATAAAAAATTTCATCGCGATGCAGAAATTTAAGCCATCGCAAATAGCGATTTTAGTGCGCGCAGGCTATCAAACTCGTTCTTTTGAAGAATCCTTTATTCACAGCTCTTTGCCTTATAAAGTTATCGGCGGCATGAAATTTTATGAGCGTTTAGAAATTCGCGACGCGATTGCTTATTTAAGAATTTGCGCCAATCCCGACGATGATTTGGCTTTAAGCAGAATTATTAATGTGCCAAAAAGAGGAGCGGGCGATGCAGCAATTTCGGCGCTTTATGAGAAATCGAAACAAGAAGGAATTTCGTTTTTTGCGGCGGTGAAAAAATCAATTGATGAAAATTCGTTAAAAGGAAAAGCGCGTGATTTATTAAAAATTTTGATTGATCAAATCATAAAAATTAATGGTCGAATTGGCAGCGATAATCTTTCCGAGCTTGCTAAATCTATTCTCACCGAAAGCGGTTATATCGCGATGTGGAAAGCGGAAAACACTTTGGAATCGCAAGGTCGTTTGGAAAATATTGAAGAATTTATCAGCAGTCTTGCTGATTTTTCGAGCATGGTTGAGTTTTTAGAATATGTTTCGTTGATCGAAGCGCGCGAAGATAAAAACCTGATTGAAGCTGTGACTGTAATGACGGTTCATGCGGCGAAAGGTTTAGAATTTGATCTGGTTTTTGTGCCGGGTTTGGAAGATGGTTTATTTCCAAGTGGCAAATCAATTGACGAAAGAAATGGATTGGAAGAAGAGCGGCGTTTGATGTATGTTGCGATTACGCGCGCCAAAAAGCAGTTGATTTTATCTTCAGCAAAAACGCGTTATGTTTTTGGCGATTACCAAATGCAAATGCCGTCGCGCTTTTTGAAAGAATTGCCACAATCAGAAATTGAGTTCGAAGAAGTTTCTTACGGTTCAAATTATCTTTATAATAAAAGAAGTGAAACCGCGTCGCCAACCAGATTTATCGCGCCCAATTGGCAAAAATCTTCAGCGCCAGTGGCGATGGTTTCAAACACTTATTCCAAAGCAAAAATGGATGATGGAATGTCGGGAAAAAGAGTTTTTCACCAGAAATTTGGTTATGGAAAAGTGACAAATGTCGATGGCAATAAATTGGAAATTGCCTTTGAAAAAAGCGGAACAAAAACCGTGATTAAGGATTTTGTTTCTTTGGCTTGAGAGCTTTTTTAAATTGACAATCTCGATGCCATATCAAATTCTTTGGACTTCGTTATATATTTATTTTTTACTCGACACGAGTCCTATCCAGACTTGCGGGGAAACCAATAGCAAAGCAAACTTCGGTCGAGTTTCAAGTAGCTTTGGTTATAAATCGATTTAATAAATAAAATCTTGATGACATCGAAGAGAGTTCGATATCTTCAAATAGATTATTTTAAGAACAATCACCGATATTTTTACGGATGTAAATTTACCGATTTTGTTTGATCATCTCGGAATTTCTTTAATTTTTCTGCCAAAACTTCATCTGACAAAGCTAAAATTGCAATTGCTAAGAGAGCGGCATTTTTGGCGCCAGCTTCACCAATTGCCAAGCATCCAACCGGAATTCCTGCTGGCATTTGAACTATCGAAAGTAACGAATCCATTCCTTTAAGCGCGCGGCTTTCAACTGGAACGCCAAGAACCGGAAGTTCAGTCATTGCGGCGGTCATTCCCGGCAAATGAGCGGCACCACCGGCACCAGCGATTATTACTTTTATGCCATTTTCTTTTGCCGATTCACAAAATTCGTAAAGTCTTTTTGGAGTGCGATGTGCAGAAACAATTTTTGTTTCGTAAGAAACAGCAAAATTATCAAGAATTTTGCAGGCATGTTCCATGGTCGCAAAATCTGATTTGCTGCCCATGATGATTGAAACTTTGGTTATCATAAAATATTAAAAAATTGTGAATTTTAAGGACACATGCCTGTGCAACCTGCGCTGTTAAGAATTAGGGCATTATCAATACATTTTACTTCAAAATCTCCGTACATATTCCAGTTTCTTTTGCAGCCAAATCCATTGTCGACGCTGTCATGATTAGACTCTTTGCATGTATAAGTTTGATAATGATTTAATGATGATGAGACGCAGTTGCTATTAAAATGCACATATAATGTTCTATATTTGTCGCAGCCAGATATATCTCTTTCATAAGATGTTCTAACGCCATTTGGGTTTGATGCTGTTCCTCTGCTGCAACCTCTACAAGCTGAGCAAGCATTAGAAACTGATCCCCAAGATCCGCTTGCGCTGCAAGTTATTGTTGGAGATATGTCTGTTCTATCATATGCATTTCTTCCACAGCTATTGTCATAACTTCCAGAAGTTCCTCCATCCACAGCTTTTCCATATCCAGATGCGCAGTTCAGAGTTATTGTAGTGCCTGCTGCGATATAAGTGTTGCCGAAGTAAGTTTGTCCGCTGGGAATATCGTTTTTATTGCAATATTTTATACATTTCTTGCCACTATTTTCTATGGCATCAAAATAGAGTTGATCAATGTAATTAAGTCCATTTGACGCGTATGAACATGTATAATTTGTGATCGCTGATTTATTAGTAGAGTCAATATAATCTGATTCCACATATCCACTTTTACAACTGCTTGTAGTTGGCGAACTGCCAAGTGGAACATAGTGATTGGTTGTATCATAATTTGCATTACTATCAATATCATCACTAGAAGTTACAGTGCCATTGTCATCGACGATCATGCCATTATTGGCAACACATTGAGGTACAACATCATCCCATTTATGAGTAATTTCGTTACATTTTCTTGCCAAAGCATAATAACCAACGCCACTGGAAGCGCCAAGTCGATCTCTTTGATAATGAACAGCATTTTGACCAGTAAGGATAGGATTAGTTATATAGGCTGTAACTCCAAAATTTGTATCAGGCCAGTTAACGGTAAGAGTTAATCCGCTATTTGTTCCATCATTTGCCGAGATTAAATGTTGAGTTCGACCAGCTCCAATTCTTGAATCTCCGCTTCCGACACCAGTATCAGAATTTACGGAATAGCCGATACATTTATTAATACAGCTTGAAGAAGTAGTGCTCCAAACATTTGCAGTTCCATTTGTAATGATAACCGAACGACAAACTCTTTGTGGGCGAGTCTCAACTGCTCGAGTATCATTAGCAAGGTTGGTGGGAATTGTTCTTAATGCGCTATTTGCTCCACTGTCGGTGCGGTAAGGTCCACTGTTGCTAATTGTAAATGGAGTGCCGTCTTTATCATTAAGTGCTTGATATGGATATGGATAATAGTCGCTTTCACAACCGTCATTTCCAGAAGCTGTTGTGATCACACCATCAACCTGACCATTCAAAGGAACTCCGATTACTTTGTTCCAATAAGCCATACCGCTTCCTGGAGAAGTTGTTATTGTGGCATCACATTGAGTAGTGCAAGGATTTATAACTGGACCCCAATTTCCCATGTGATCACAATTGCGTGTTGGGTTAATGCCGCTATTTGGATCAGAAGAAGTTTGGTTAACTCTAAAGAAGCCCAAAGATTGATTTCCACCGCCACATGATCCAGTTGCAACTGATTCTGTTTGAATGCGAAGTGGGCTTCTTGAAGCATTTGTGGTCGGGAATGTTGCGCCACCTGAATTATACCATTGTTGCCAATCAGATGTAGATGAAGGATTTGATGGCGGATTAATAGCCGGACATTGAATTCTTACGCAGGCATTTGTAACAGTTCCCCATTGACCAAGTTGGTTGCAAGATCTAGTTGGAGTAGTTCCTCCAGTATAATCTTGAATTGGCCCAAAGAATGGTCCACCGGGAACCAAAGGTGTTGCAACTTTACTGCCCGTATTAGTTGAAGTTGATCCAGTTCTTTTAAAGCCTGTAATGCAAGAAACGAAAGGGTTTGGAGAAGTTGGCGTTTCTAGAAAATCATTGGCTTTAGTGTAAGATGTCCAAGTAGCAAAACCATGTCCCGATCCTCTCGTACCAGAAAGGGCGCTCAAAGATTGATAAGTTGCTTCATTAACTTCAAGCGCTCCGTAACCACCTTGATAAAGACCAGTTGCATCTGGTCCGGTTGTTGAAACTTCGTCACATGTATAGCGTATGCAAGGATTGGTAACTGCTGCATCCCATTGCGCTGCTCCATTAACATTCAGACAGCTTCTTTTTGGCGGAGTAACTACGCCGGCACCATTTTTAGCAGGGCGCCAGAATCCGGTGCAAGTTCCTTCAATATCAGACATGCCAAAAACTCCAAGTGGGAATTCAGCATGGCCAGTTCCGGCACTGCGTAATTGATGTGAAATATGAACGACATTACTTGTAACTGAAGATGAGGCGCCGTAAGTAGAATAACCTAATGAAGATTGAGTAAAATCAGGATCGCTCGGGTTTGAAGTGTTTGCAGTGGTGTTATAATCAATTGCGCTGCAAATTTGTGGAACTGGCATGGTAACGCAAAGACCAGCTTCATGAAGAGTCTCAGTTCTAGCTATTTGATTATCTGCAAGTGTAGTTCCATCTATATAATCTATACATTTACAATTAGGAGTCTTACCGCCTTCTGGACAAGAAGAGGGATTGGCTACTAGACATTTGCCTCGAGTTCCGTCCGTCATTTTGTAGGCTATAATATTTCTTAATTTTGTTGCAAAACCAGAGCTGACACAAATTTCATTAAACCAGCCGTAATAATTACCGGTTGCAGCAGCAGAAAGGTTGGTATTGGTGATGGTCGAAGTGTCAGAAGTAGTGTTCCCTTTTTTCTTATTGCATAGCGGTAGCAGAATCTCGTTACAATTTTTTCTAACTGCAAGATATGAATCTATTGATCGTCCGGCATTTTTCTCGGTTTGCATCCTTACTTCATTGACAATGCATTCATTATTAAGTTGCGAACATTCTTCGCGTTGAACGCAAAGATTATATGATTCGGTCGTGGAGCTACAGGTTGGAATATTAACATCACTATTAGTCAATTTTATTTCTGCGCTACAGGCATCATCAACTGTGCAACTATTATCAATTCCATTAGCACCAAATCCACCTAAGTAACGAATTATAATAGAGGAATTGCTGTAAGTGCTTGCTGGGTCGAGAGAAAGCAGTATTTTTTTAGGACCCGTTTCTGGCAATGGTGATGTAGCAGTATTGTTAATTTCCGGTAAAATTCTATCAACGCATCCGATTCTCATTGGGTTAAGGTATGTGCCGTTAATGTCTTTAATTTTACGGTAAAGGCAGAAAATTGGTTTTGATCCTGCATCATCATATTCTTTGCGTACAAAAGTTTCTAAAGAATAGGTAGCATTATTTACAGTGGTGCTTATTGTAGCGCTACCATTAGAATCGCCACCAGTATTTTCATATCCGGTATATCCTATACCTAAACTAAGTTTTTTTGTAGTGGCGCCAAATTGAACAGTAATTTCTGGATAGTGGAAATCAGTCGGTCCATATTGTTCACTAGTTGCGTTAGAAATTGAGCCACCACGAACTATAGAAGAATTTAGAATATAAAGTGGCGGAGTAAAAAGTTTCAAAGAATTTGTAATATTTGCTAAATTAGAAAAACGAGGCGTGCCAATTCTTAATGCAGTTTTGATACATTCTTGCTCTGGAAATAATTGCCCGTCTTTATCTAAATATCCCCTTACCGCGCTACCTGATGGTCGATTATTTTTAATATAAGGAATATGGTTTGATCCACCAAGCTTGATGGCTCGCCATTTTGTGGCTTCAGATTTGTTGTCAAAAGAACTTTTGCCACCATCGCATGATCCATCAGATTTGCGCAAGCCGGAAATACAAGTTCCATCACTTAATTTTTCAGAAGCATCAAGAAAATTCAAGGGATTGGAGTCTGGATAGGCTAATTGTCCTTTAACATCAAGGAAAGTACAAATTCGGTTATCGGGATATTTCACCGCTCTGATTCTAAGATAATTATCAATAATACTAGCGCATTTTTTGTTGTTAGCATTGGGATTTTGGGGATTTTGAAACATATCATTATTCATCATACATTCAGTTGGGGCAGTATCGGTTACGCTAAGTTCGCGACAAACGTCATAGCCGCAAACCTGATTTCTACAGACGTCAAATGCGCAACTAATACCGCATTCACGGGAACCACAGGTTTCAGATTTGCCGTCATCGGGACGCATTGCATTTTTAAAGCGCAAACAAACAACTAATTTATGGGTTCCAGAATTCTTAGTAAAGGTAGTTGAAACATAACCTTTGTGGTAGGCAGTGTAATCAGAAACATTGGAATATAAGCTTCCACCGTTGCCGCAAAGATAAATATAACCATTGCCGCGGGAACCATCACGAATACCACCACACAGACCAGGAGATCTGGTCTGGTCTGGTGATAAATAAGAATGATAATATCCCAGATCAATTGTTCCTAAAGGTTCCAAATCAATTCTCGGATGTGCACCCCAACCAAAGCTGTCCATTTGTGATTTACTATAACATAAACTACTATTCATGTTTCTCAATATTCCGCTATTATTAGTTGATTTATTCATCGGCTGAGGTCTATAAAACCATGAATTCATGGTATCAGAATTTGAGCCAATTGTTCCGTCATCAGATGGAGTTGAGGTTATGCATTCGGGTTGGGAGTTATTGGAAGATTGATTGCAATCAATTGTAAGATAACAATAGCTATTGGCGCAAGTTGCTCCTGCTCCGCTTGAATCACAAGAATTATTTCTTACCGTAGGTGTAGTGGCTTCATTTGGGGTGCAGCGATATTGTCTTTTTATGACCGGTTTGCAAGTAACAGCTGAACAAATCCCTGTTCCTAAGTCATAATTGGCATTAACATATCTTTTATAATCTGCGACGTAAGATGTTCCTTGATTGGTAATATTTAAAGTATCATCAGTTCCACAAGTGGAAGATGAAGGAGGGCAATTGTGAATTTTGCATGTGGTGTTTAAAACCATGTAAGGTAATTGTGCCTGAGTGAATTTATAGCATTTTAAAGTTGAGCCATCTGTAGCGGTATCGCCATTACAATATTTTTTTGGTATGTAAGATGAGTTTTCTGTCACTTTATCGAATTCTTTTTTAAATTTTGAATCATTTAGCTCATCAGGAGTCAATAAATTACAAGGAAGTAAATCACAATTTACAGTTGGAGATGGTGAGCTAGTTTGATGACAGCTTCTACCAATAGAATTAGAAGTAGTTACAGTTATGCCTGATTCCGGAGTATCTTTAAATCTGATGCAATCGCGATTATGTACGGCATAATCAACGCCTCTGATATTTTGGGGTTCGCGGCTTGGATTAGGATCGGTAAAAGATGCGTCACTACATTCTCTAACGCAATTTTTTCCAGGATTAGCGGTGTTACCAGAGTCAATATCGCTGCATAAAGGCAAGTCGGACAAGTCAGCACAATTATAGCGGTGAATTTGACCGGAAGTTAAAACATAGGCTGAACTGACGGCATAAGAAGCGCTTGGAATTGTTTGGCAAAGTGGCTTTCCAAAAAATCCGCAACCACCATTTGCAGTGTCAGCGTAACCTGGTTTTGGAGTTCCTGCAACATTGGCGCAATCAGGAAGAGTAATGGAATGAGTTTGGGGAGAATAGAAAAAAAGTGAAATCCCGAAAATTAAAACGCCAAAACCCGACAAGCGTTTTGCAGCTTTTATGAATTTAGCGATTTTTTCAGGATTTATATAATTCATCAAAAAGCTTACAGAAGTAGTCTCCGCGTTGTTCAAAATTTTTCCATTGATCAAAAGACGCGCAAGCCGGTGAAAGTAAAATGTTCTTTTCAGATAAGCTAATATTTTTTGCATCAAAAAATGCTTTTTTAAAAGCACTCTCCAAATCACCGCATTTTTCAAAAGCGACGGAATTTTCTTTTAAGGTTTTAGCAAATTCTTCGCTGGCATCGCCAATTAAATAAGCTTTATGAATTTTATGAAAAAATGGTGTTAAAATTGCAATGCCACCTTCTTTGGATTTGCCGCCTAAAATCCAGAAAATTTTATCATAAGCTTTTAATGCATTTTCGGTTGATTCAGCATTAGTTGCTTTGCTGTCATTAATAAATTTGATGCCATCAATTTCACCAAGCAATTGCAAACGATGACGCAAGCCACGGAATTTTTTGATGGCAGAAATTATTTTTTCTTCATCGCATTTTTGTGAATTTCTGAGAAAATGACAGTAAGTTATGGCAAAAGCAAAAGCCATATTTTGGTTATTATGTTCGCCGCGCAGGAAATCAGATTTTAATTCTAAAAATGAGTTAGAGCCTTTGATTTTGTTATATAAATTGCCACCAAAAAGTGTGACACCATTTTCCTGAATTTTTTTGGTCGAAATCGGAACTAAACTAGCATGAAAATTTTTATCTTTTTTTAATTCATCGTAAACTTTTTTGGAATTTTCATTATCCACGTCAATTAAAGCAAAATCATCAACGATTTGGTTTTGAAAAATTCTTTTTTTTACTTCAATATAATTCGCAAGCGAGCCGTGGCGATCAATATGATCTGGCGTGATATTTAAAAGTGCGGCGACTTTGAAATGTGACTGCCCAAAAAGATCAAGTTGGTAAGAAGAAGTTTCAAAAATATAAGAAAATTTTTTCTGATTTTGAGGTAAATCAAAACAAGGAATACCAATATTGCCGCCAATTTCTGAAGCAATTTCAAGTTCTTTAAAAATAAAACCGCTTAATGCTGTGGTTGTTGATTTGCCGTTAGTTCCAGTGATGGCGATGAAATTATTATTTTGGCAATTTTTGCGATAAAAAATTTCTAGATCGCAAGCTAAAGTAGCGCCAGTTTTTTGACAGATTTCTAAAATTTTATGCGGTTGCGGGTAATAAAGTGGAATGCCGGGAGAAAATACTATTACAGTGTCTTTGTCATATTTAATTTCATCTGCTTTGGCAAATTTGATGTGAGGGTTTTTGGTGCTAGCATTAACAAGTGATTTTTCATTGTCGTCGGTTGCAATAACTTCTTCGCCATTTTGGGCGAGAAAATTTACTGTAGAAATTCCGGAAATTCCCAGACCGTAAACAACGTATTTTGTCATATATCTGAAATTAAATTGTCTTTTATCCCTTCGGGATACGGAAACGCGACACGAGTCTCGCCCCGCTTTGCGGCGATCCCCATCCCTTATGTCTATGGGACATACGGGATTAAGTTTGATTAAGCGCGCAATTTTTTAATCGCACCAGCGTAATCTCCAGAACCAAAAATATAAGATCCTGAAACTAAAACATCAGCTCCAGCTGAAGCTGCGATTTTAGAAGTTTCTTCATTAATTCCGCCATCAACTTCTAACTCAATTTTTTTGCCGATTTTATCAATTTTTTTCCGCAAATTTTCAATTTTTCTTAATTGCGAAGATAAAAATTTCTGCCCGCCAAATCCGGGATTAACGGTCATCACCAAAATTAAATCGAGTTTTTCTAAAACATAATCCAAAACATCTTCATGAGTTGAAGGAACAATCGAAACCCCAACTTTTTTGCCGAAAGATTTAATCAAATCAAGTGAGCGATCCAAGTGAATTGAAGCTTCCGCATGAATTGTGATAATATCAGAACCAGCGTCAGCAAAGGCTTTAATGTGATTATCGGGATTATTAATCATTAAATGAACATCAAAAGGCAGCGCAGTTTTTTTACGCAGATTTTTTACAACTTCATTTCCAATTGTGATATTGGGAACAAAGCTTCCATCCATTACATCGAGATGAATGTAGTCAGCGCCAGCTTTTTCAATGTTTTGGATTTCTTCTCCGAGGCGTGAGAAATCAGCGGAGAGAATGGAAGGAGAAATTTTCATAGATTTAGAATTATTTGTTCTTACAGCTTAGAGCTGTCAAATCGTAGATCGGATGTTCTAATCCTGAAATTGAAGGGCTTGAGGCAAACATCCAACCGTAAAAAATTCTTTTTGGATTTTCACCGGATTTATTTTCAAAAACTTCTAACAAAATTTTGCTTTCCGGTTTTTGATCGAGAGATGATTGCCAGCATTTATGAGCTATGATTGAAATTTGACCGAAATTAATTTTTTCTTCAATGCGAATTTCTATTAGTGAAGATTTGGCGGTAGTTTTATTCATTCCTTGAATTACGGCGGTGTTGTAGAAGCGCGAAGGATCTGCTTTATCTACAATATTTAATTCAGGCTCTTCAAGTTTTGTTGTTTCTTGCGCTGTAGCAATCGAAGAAAAAAAGCTACAAATTAGAAATACAGAAAAAATTTTATTTTTCATTTTCCTCAACTTTTTTATTATTGTTTTTATCATTACTGCTGAAAATAAATTTTCCTAAAAGATCTTCAAAATTTAATGAAGATTGAGTGAATTGAATTTCTTCGCCTTCTTTTAAAAAATCTTCATCGCCACCGGGCGTAATTGAAAGATATTTTGAACCCAGCAAACCTTCAGATGAAACTTTGGCGGAACTATCGGTGGGAATTTTCAGGTTTGGATCAATCTTAATTTTTAAAGTGGCACGAAAATCTTTTTCATCAAGAAACTGATTTTCAACTGTACCGATTTTTACACCAGAAATTTTGACATCGCTGCCGCTGACAAGGCCATCAATATTTTCAAATTTTGCAATTAAATGATAACCGCCAATACCACTTACTTTAGCGCTTTTAAGAGAGTTGAATAGAAAAAAAGCTGCGCATCCTAAAACAAAAGTTCCAACGATTATTTCGAAATAATTATTTGCTTTGTACATAGAAATGATTGCTTAATTGTTGGGATTCCACGCTTCATATTCAGCATTGGTTTTTTTTACTATAGAATTTTTCGGTGAGTGAGCGCCTTTGGTTCCGGTTAAATTTGGTAAGTGAATTTTTTGCCAAGAAAAGCGGTGTGTGTTAATATTTACCGGTACGATGTTTGTGCTGTAATGAATCCAGCCATGCCATTCTGATGGGATTTTCGAAGGTTCAGCAATTCCTTTGTAAGCTACAAATCTTTTGCCGCGTTTATTTTGAAAATACTCGTTTCCAAATTCATCGTTGCCTATTTTTTGGCAAGAAAATTTAATATAAAAATTATTGAGAAAGTTCATTTTTCCTGATTTGTTTATTTTTAATAACCTATGCGCAACTTAAGAAAGCGGGTTTCAAAAATCAAAGTGAAATTTACACCTTTAATCTGTTTAAAAAGATTTTTTCGTTTAAAGCTTTTTTAAGTTTGTCTTTTGAAAAGAATAATGAAAAAATCTTCTAACTTTTATTTTCAAAAATTAATTTTTCCAAAGTGCAAAAATTTTATACTGCCTCAAAAGCTTTTCTGACGCTTATTGCCGTAGTTTTTTTTATTTTTAGTTTTGATGTCGCAGCAAAAGACATGCGTCCAGTTTCACAAAAATTATGGCAGGGAATTACCGCAGAAGATCTAGAAAATATCAAACAAATCACTCTATCTATTAATCGTAACGATTATGAGGAAGCCTTAAAATATGCCCAAAAATTGCAAAAATCCCAAGCTCAATTAGTGGTTCAAGAACAAAGTCAAATCATTAAAACCAAGCCCGATTTTTCAGAGGCAGCTACTGACATTATTTTATGGAATAAATATAGTGGGAAAATTGATTCGAAAAATATTTCCTTCAGCGATATTTCACGTTTTGCGGTCGATAATGTTTTTTATCCAAATATCAGCGAATTGCGACGCAATGTTGAGAAAGTAGCAATTGCTAACAATATTTCTTACCAATCAAGTGAACAATATTTTAACTCAAATCCGGCGGGAACGACGGAATCGAAAATTTATTTGCTGAAATCAAAAATTAACTTTTTGACTCGTTCTAAACTTACAGAAAGCGAAAAGGAAAAAGCGCGCCTCGAAATTCATGCTTTGATTTCATTAATTTGGGTAAAAGAAAATTTTACTATGGAAGACGAGAAAATTTTTCTTGACAAATATCAAGAACAGTTAAGTCAGATTGATCATGTAAACAGAATAGATCGTTTGCTTTGGGACGGCAAGATTGTTGATGCCACGCGCATCATGAACTTTGTTGACAAAGATTACCAAAAACTTTTTTCCGCTGTAATCGAATTACAAAATTCTCCGAAATATATTGATAAAATTGTGCTAGAAGCGCCTCGCAAATTAAGGTCGAATGAAGGTTTAACTTATCGCCGAGTTTTGTGGTATAAATCAAAAGATAAAGTCGACGATCTTTTAGATTTAATGAAAGATTTAACTCCAAAATCAAGATTCCCGGAAAAATGGTGGAGCTTGCGCCGACTTTATGGACGCGAGATGATCAAGCAAAAAAAATTCAAAATCGCTTATAATTTAATTGCCAACCATAATTTACCAACTACATCTTCTGATTATTGGGAAGCTGAATGGACGGCAGGTTGGATTGCGCTGCGTTTCATGGATGAGCCAAAAGTTGGTTACGCGCATTTTGAAAATCTTTATAAAAATGTAACTCAACCCGTAACAATTTCGCGCGCTACTTATTGGCTGGGAATGGCTGCAGATGCGATGGGTGAAAAGCAAAAAGCAATTGAATGGTATAAAATGTCGGCAAAATATCCGATATTTTTCTACGGTCAGCTTGGCATTCACAAGCATCGCCTGCTTGATGATTTGGGTGCGCAAGATGATATTATTTTGCCAAAAGATCCAGAAATTACTGCACGCGATCTAAAGAAAATTTCTGAAAATAAAGCGGCGCAAGTAGCTTATTTGCTTGCTTTAACTGGAGACAAAACTGCGGCCGGAAAAATATTTGAATGGGTTGTAAGTAACGCCAGCAGTGATGGACAAATTGCAGTGGTGATGAAATTGATTAATGAAATTGGTGATCGCCAACTTGACGCAAAAATCTCAAGAGTTGCTGCCAAGAAAAATGTCTTTTTCATCAAAGATAAATTCCAGATTGTTAAAGAAATTATAAATGATG
Source organism: Rickettsia typhi (assembly GCA_945862455.1). GTDB lineage: Bacteria > Pseudomonadota > Alphaproteobacteria > Rickettsiales > UBA1997 > UBA2645. Next base: position 16,822 of record CAMAXU010000003.1, read on the forward strand.
AATATGCGCCTTTGGTTCATGCAATTGTTAAGCAAGAAAGTGGTTTTGCGCCTACAGCTGTAAGTCAAGTTGGCGCTCTTGGTTTTATGCAGTTAATGCCGGGAACTGCAAAATTAGTGGCTAAAGATATTGGTATTCCTTACGACAAAGTAAAACTTTCCAGTGACATTAAATATAACGTGCGTCTTGGTTCACATTATATCAAAAAATTGATTGATCGTTTTGATGGTTCCGAAATGTTGGCAATTGCTTCATATAACGCTGGACCAAATGCGACGCAGCGTTGGATTAATGAATTTTATGATCCACGCAAAGAAAAAGATCTTGATAAAGTGGTTGATTGGATTGAACTCATTACTTACTCTGAAACCAGAAACTATGTACAACGCATCATGGAAAATTTGATTGTTTACAAATATCTGATGTCACGCGCAAATTATGATGCGGTTCAGTAGACATTTTATTTTGAATACAGACTCTAGTTAAAACTTATCGATCTTCTAAGAGCCTGTCCCAAATCTTTTTTAATCCTATATTTCGTCCTATTTTTGCTTATTTTTTGACAAAATTACTCCAAGTATATCCAGATACTCGTCATAATTTTGTCAAAAAAGCGCTAAAAATATGCCAAAATCTGGGATTAAAAAAAGATTTAAGACAGGCTCTAAAAAAATAAAATCTATTGTGGATGCGGCGATTCACTCGCCGCGAAGCAATTCAAAACAAACCCAAATTTGACGCAAGTCGAATTTGATTAAGTATATATCTATGCCTCTTGACGAACTACATGAAGAATGTGGAATTTTTGCAATTCACGGATCTCCTGATGCTGCCGTAAATACCGCACTTGGTTTGCATGCTTTACAACATCGCGGACAAGAAGCCGCAGGCATTGTCACTATGACGGGAGATCTTTATTCAGTGCATTTTGCCGATGGTTTAGTTGCCGATAATTTTACTTCACAAAAAGTTGTAAAAAAACTCGAAGGCACTTCAGCAATTGGTCACGTTCGCTATTCAACTGCCGGTAAAAAAACCGCCCGTAATTACCAACCAATTTACGCCCAGCTTTCCTGCGGCTTTATGGCCTTAGCTCACAATGGTAATCTTACAAATGCCAACACATTGCGTAAAAGATTAATTAATCGCGGTGCGATTTTTCAATCAACTATGGATACCGAAGTTATCATTCATCTAATCGCGCTTAGCTTAAAACCAACTCTTACTGAAAAAATTATTGACGCCACTTCGCAAATTGAAGGAGCATTTTCTTTGGTGATTATTCATGAAGGAAAAATTATTGCGCTGCGCGACCCTTACGGTGTTCGTCCTTTGGTTCTTGGAAAATTGGGCGATGCTTATGTTGTGGCTTCTGAAACCTGTGCTTTTGATATTATCGGCGCTAAATTTGAACGCGATATTGGGCATGGTGAAATGATTCTTATTGATGAAAATGGCGTAAAATCCTTAAAGCCATTTCCGGAAAAACCATCAAAATTTTGTATTTTTGAATATGTTTATTTCGCGCGTCCCGACAGCTCAATCGAAGGGAAAAATGTTTATGAAATGCGTAAAAATATTGGCATTGAATTAGCACGTGAAATTAAAATTGATGCAGATGTTATTGTTCCAATCCCTGATTCTGGAGTTCCGGCGGCAATTGGTTATGCGATGGAGTCAAAAATTCCTTTCGAACTTGGAATTATCAGAAACCATTATGTTGGCAGAACTTTTATTGAACCTACGGATAAAATCCGCCACTTTGGAGTGAAATTAAAACATAATGCTAATTTGTCGGTAATTAAAGACAAAAGAGTGGTGCTAATTGATGACAGTATTGTGCGCGGAACTACTTCGAAAAAAATCGTGCAAATGATTCGTGATGCAGGAGCAAAAGAAGTTCACATGTTAATCGCTAGCCCACCAACAATTTCACCATGTTTTTATGGCGTTGATACGCCGGATAAAAAAGATTTGATCGCTTCAAGCTCTTCAATTGAACAGATCAAAAATATAATTGGCGCAGATCATTTGGGTTATATTTCAATTGATGGACTTTATCGCGCGATTGCTCAGACCAAGCGTGATAATGCTAATCCGCAATATTGTGATGCTTGTTTCAGTGACGATTATCCAATTCGCTTAACTGACAAAGAAGGAGCAGAGGCTCCACTTTTGGAATATATGAAAAAATAAAATCTTTATGACTGAAAAACCTCTAAAACCTCTCGAGAAAAAAATTGCAAAAATGTCATTTGAAGATGCGATGACAAGGCTTGAAGAAATTGTAGAAACCCTTTCTTCCCAAAAAATAAATCTCGATTCAATGATCGAACTTCATGAAGAAGGAACTGCTCTCAAAGAGCATTGCGCCAAAAGATTGGAAGAAGCGAAGATGAAAATTGAAACAATCAAAAATTAATTGCGCCAAATTAAACAAATATCAATTGACCAATTAGTAAAATCATTAAATTGATCTTTTTAAACCGCTAAATTCCTGCTATTGAAATTCGCAATGAAACAAATCCCAAATTTCCTTACTTCATTTCGTCTCCTAGTAATTCCTATTCTCATCCTCTCTTTTTATATTCCGGGCATGGTTGCAAATGTGGTGGTTGCAGTGCTTTTTGCGATTGCGGCAATTACTGATTATTTTGATGGCTATTTTGCGCGCTCATTAAAAGCCCAATCTAATTTTGGAAAGTGCCTTGATCCAATCGCCGACAAGCTTCTGGTAATTGTTGCAATTGTGATGTTGATTAATTTTAGCAACCGCGACTTGTGGATTTTAATTCCGGGTTTAATCATTATTTGTCGTGAAGTTTTGGTTTCTGGATTGCGTGAATTTTTAGCTGAACTTCATGTCAGCGTTCCGGTAAGTAAATTAGCAAAATACAAAACCGCTGTTCAAATGACGGCAATTACCGGTTTGTTACTTGGTGAAAAAGGTTCGGCTTATACACTATATTATTGGTTGAGCGGCTGGAGTGAAATGGACATCAAATTTTTATTGGTGAGTTTTGTAGTGTTTGCTTCAAAAATTCTTTTTACTTTGGCAGCAATTTTGACGGTTGTTACTGGCTATGCTTATTTCCGAGTTGGGTTTAAGAACATGTAATTCTTTTAGTTATTTGATTTTCTTCTCTTAAAAAATATATAAACTGCCAAAATCCCAACGCAAATCGCAACGCATCCGAGTACAATTCCCTGTAGATTGTCTTTAATCAATTCCTGATTTCCGCCGATAAAATATCCCAATCCAACCAAAACAATTGTCCAAATTGTTGAACCTAAGGTTGTGTAAAAATAAAAAGCTTTAATATCCATTTTGGCAATTCCGGCTGGAAGAGAAATGAAATGGCGGAATCCGGGTAAAAGACGGCCAATAAAAACTGAGATTGGTCCGTGATTTTTAAAGAATTTTTCTATTTTGATAATGGTTTTTGGTTTTACCAAAAAATATTTTCCAATCCGAAGTAGAATAGGGCGGCCAATTGTGGCGGCTAAATAATAACTAAAAATTGCACCCAAAACATTTCCAAAAACTCCTACCAAAACTAAAAGATAAATATTCATGCTTCCTTGTTGCGCGGCAATTCCGGCGGGAATCATGATTAATTCGCTCGGAATCGGTATTAATGTGCTTTCGAGAAACATGCCGATGAAGATTCCGATATAGCCAATTTGGTTGATAAAGTTTAGAAGAAAATGAATGGTGGAATCGAAAAGTGCGTGCATTGAATCTGATTTATATTTAATCAAATTCGACTTTCGTCGAATTTGGGTTTATTTTGAATTGCTACGCGGCGAGTGAATCGCCGCATCAAGAACTTATCCTAACTCTTCAATTGTTCCGCAACCAATTTCGACAAGTCATACTTACTTTGTCTCGCAACTTTTTTAGCCTCAATAATTGAGCGAATTTTTTGATAAGTGCTGTTCAAATCATCGTTAACTAAAACGAAATCATATTCATTATAATGACTGATTTCATCGCGCGCTTTTTTCATGCGACTTTGCACAATTTCTTCCGGATCTTGCGCTCGTGAACGCAATCTTCTTTCCAACTCTTGAATTGAAGGCGGCAGAATGAAAATTGAAACTATAGAATCTTTGTCAAACTTTTCTTTAATTTGTCGCGCGCCTTGCCAATCAATATCAAACAAAACGCAATGACCATTTTTTAATTCGCTATCAACCATTTTTCTTGGCGTGCCGTAATTATAATCGAACACTTCGGCATGTTCTAAAAATTCATCATTTTTTTTCATCGTCACAAATTCATCAACATTAGTGAAAAAATAATGTTGACCGTGAACTTCTTGCGGTCTTTGTTTTCTAGTAGTTGCGGAAACCGAAAGTCGGATTAACGGATCATTTTGAATTGTCATGCGACAAAGAGTGGATTTTCCGGCACCCGATGGAGAGGAAATGATAATGAGGAAGGGATGGTGATTTATGAACATTTAGTGATTTAAGATTTAAGAGAATTTAGGATTTAAAAGAATTTAGAATTTGGAATTTTAGTTATTTCTAACGTAATCGATGTAACCCTTCGACAAGCTCAGGGTGATATCTAAAATCCTAAATTCCCCTAAATCTTAAATTCTTTAAATCCTAAATTTTCTTTACTCGCTTTCGCCTTCTCTAACAATGTTGATGTCTGGTGCATCCGGAGCTTTCATGCCAACTACGTGGTAACCAGCGTCAACGTGTAAAGTTTCACCAGTAACGCCATTTCCTAAATCAGAAAGAAGGAAAACGCCAGCACCGCCAACATCTTGTAAAGATACGTTGCGACGAAGTGGAGAGTTATATTCGTTCCATTTGAAGATTAGTCTGAAATCACCAATTCCACTTGCAGCTAAAGTTTTAACTGGACCTGCAGAAATTGCGTTAACGCGAATATTATCTTTGCCCATATCCATTGAAAGGTAACGAACTGAAGCTTCAAGAGCAGCTTTAGCAACACCCATTACGTTATAATGAGGCATAACTTTTTCGGCACCGTAATAACTCAAAGTTATAATACTTCCGCCACCAGCTTTTTTCATCAAAGGTTCAGCTTCTTTAGAAACTGCAACTAATGAAAATGCAGAGATATTCATTGTGTTAGTAAAATTTGCCGGAGAAGTATTTAAATATTTGCCGCGTAATTCTTCTTTGTCAGAATAAGCGATGGCATGAACCAGAAAATCTAATTTTCCCCACTTTTTTTCAAGTTCAGCAAAAACTGCCTTAACTGATTCGGGATCAGTAACGTCGCAAGGCAAAACGATATCTGATCCAACAGATGCAGCTAAAGGCTCAACGCGTTTTTGTAAAGCTTCGCCTTGATAAGTGAAGGCAAGTTCAGCGCCATATTTTTTTGCTTCTTCCGCAATGCCCCAAGCAATTGAACGGTTATTGGCAACGCCCATGATTAAACCTTTTTTTCCTGCTAGAATTGTCATGTTTTTTTGAATTTTATTATTAATTAGTTATTTTTGTAGAGCCAAGGGGTAACTTGCCTATTACGAGTTTCGAAATTGGTGATTTGTTCTCCTTTTTGTAAGGTTAATCCGATATCGTCAAGCCCTTCAATCAAGCAATGCTTTCTAAAAGGATCAACTTCAAATTTATAGATTTTATTTGCAGCGCGAACTTCCTGTTTGACTAAGTCAACAGTAACGCTGTTATTTTCATCTTTTGCCAGTTCGAGTAAATCATCAACTTGATCGTGAGGCAAAATAATTGGTAAAATGCTGTTTTTAAAACAGTTGTTAAAAAAAATGTCGGCAAAAGATGGCGCAATAATTGCGTGAATTCCAAAATCATTTAAAGCCCAAGGAGCATGTTCACGACTTGATCCACAACCAAAATTATCGCGTGCGATCAGAATTTTTGCATTGCGGTAAGGTATTTTATTCAAGATAAAATCAGGAATTTCTTTTTCATTTAAATCATAACGCATTTCATGAAAAAGATTTTTACCAAGACCAGTTCTTTTAATAGTTTTTAAAAACTGTTTTGGAATGATCATATCAGTATCGATATTAATCAAAGCCATAGGCGCTGCAACTGATGTAATTGAGGTAAATTTTTCCATTTGTTTGGATTGTTTATTCGATATGAGAAGAATTAAAAATAAATCAACAAACCTCTAAAATACAAGTCTATTTTGTAGGGCTATTCAATAAGACGCTCTCACATCAATTAAAATCTGCTTTTTTAGCTCTTCAATTGAGGAAAATTTTTTTTCATCGCGTATAAAATCTATAAATTCGACAAATATTTTTTTGCCATAAAGATTTTCGCTAAAATTTAAAATATGAGTTTCAAATAGTTGAATTGAATCTCCGCTGATTGTTGGTTTGATTCCAAAATTAGTAATTGATGGAAATTTTTTCCCTAAATGCAAAATAAAAGTTTCGGTTTTATAAACCCCAAATTTCAATTTCATCATATGCGGTTTAACCACTAAATTAGCAGTCGGAAATCCAAGTTGTGAAGCTAGCTTTCTGCCATTGGTTACAATTCCTGCAATCGTAAAATTTCGACCCAAAAATTTATTAGCTTCGGTAATTTTTCCATCAACTATTAGCTTTCGGATTAAACTTGAAGAACAAGTTTGTTCGTCAATTTTAATTGCTGAAATTTCGCTTAAATCAAAACCAAGTTTTTCTGATTTTTCTTCCAAAAGCTGAAAATTTCCTTGGCGATTTTTACCAAAAATAAAATCATAACCAATTGTTAAATGCTTTACATTCAAGATTTTAGCGAGAATTTCTTCAATAAAATCATCGGCAGAAATAACGGAAAATTTTTGGTTAAAAGGTAAAATAATTACAAAATCAATTTGCTGTTCTTTAAAAATTTTTAATTTTTGCGCCAGACTACCAATCCTGAAATCACGCGGTTTATCAGCTTTTAAAAAAGTAATCGGATGCGGTTCAAAAGTTAAAACCGCGGAAGATAATTTTTTTTCTTTGGCGATTTTTTTTACTTCACTTAGAATTTGCAAATGTCCTAAATGAACGCCATCAAAATTGCCTATTGTAAGCGCAAGGTCGGGAAGTGAGGTTTTTATTTGATTTAGATTTCGGATTATTTGCATTTGAGAATAAAAATGTGAAATAGATCCTGAATTTGTTTTGGGATCTATTTTTAATTATTTAAACGAATGAAATTTTTTTTGCGAATTTTTTTCTTGGTTTTTTTTCTTTCTCAAAAAACCTTCGCTGACGATCAATTTCGCCACGGCATTTCAACATTTGGCGATTTAAAATATCCAAAAAATTTTACCCATTTTAACTACGTAAACAAAAATGCACCCAAAGGTGGCAGTATCAAATTCGGTGCTGAAGGTGGATTTAACAACCTAAACCAATTCATTTTAAAAGGCATTGCGCCATCAGGATTGGCTTATCTTTACGATAGTTTAATGGAAGGCAGCGATGATGAAATTTCGGCGCGTTATGGCTTGGTTGCAGAAAGTGTAAAATTGGCAAAAGATAAAATGTCGATTGAATTTCGTTTAAGAAAAAACGCCCGTTTTCATGATAATTTTCCAATCACTGCTGATGATGTTGTTTTTACTTTTAATAAATTAATTTCTGATGGTCATCCAACTTACAAAATGGCTTTTCGCGATGTAAAAGAAGTTAAAAAAATTAATGATTATGAAGTGAAATTTTACTTCAAAAATAACCATAATCGCGAACTTCCAATTTTGGTTTCAAGTTTGCCGATTTTGCCGAAACATTATTACGAAAAAGTTGATTTTTCTAAAACAACCCTAACTCCACCTTTGGGTTCCGGACCTTACAAGGTGAAAGAAGTTCAAGCAAATCGTTCAATTATTTTTGAGCGGGTAAAAAATTATTGGGCTAAAGATTTGCCAGTGAATCGCGGTCGTTATAATTTTGATAAAATCACTTTTGATTTTTATCGCGATGTCAATGTTTTGGTCGAAGCTTTTAAGTCGCAAAAATATGATTTACGTCAGGAAAATGTGGCGCGCAATTGGGTTAATTCATATAATATCGAAGCCATAAAAAATGGCGAAATAATCAAAAAAGAAATCACTCATCAATTGCCAGCGCCAATGCAAAGTTTTGTGATGAATTTGCGTCGTGCAAAATTCCAAAATCTGGCGCTGCGTCAGGCTCTTACTTATGCCTTTGATTTTGAATGGCTGCGCGATCATATTTTTTACGGCGCTTATAAACGCACCGAAAGTTATTTTGCTAATTCTGATTTTGCTTTCAAAGATTTTCATTTACCAAAATCAAACGGTGACGGATTTAACCGTGAAAATTTACTGCAAGCTAAAAAAATTCTCGATGAAGCAGGATATAAAATTATTGATGAAATTTTGCGTGATCCCAAAACTGGTGAAAAAATTTCAATCGAATTTTTAATCAACAGCGAATCTTTCGAAATGATTATCGCGCCTTTTGTAAAAAATTTACGCAAACTTGGAATTGATGCAAAAATGCGTTTTGTTGAGGAAAATCAATATCAAACGCGGGTTAATAATTTTGATTTTGATATAATTGTCGCAGTTTTTGGTCAATCTTTAATTCCGGGCGATGAGCTTTTTTCTTATTTTCATTCTTCGCAAAAAAACATAAAAGGCGGTCGAAATTTAGCGGGTTTGGATGATAAGATAATTGATGAATTGGTTGAAAAAATTACGCGTGCTAAAAACAAAAAAGAATTAAAAAATCTTTGTCAAAAACTTGACCAAAGAATGCTTGAAAATTACTATACAACGCCACAATGGCACAACAATACTTATCGCATTTTATATCGTGATATTTTCGGCATGCCGGAAGTTTCGGCCAAATATTCTTTGGCCGTTGATTCGTGGTGGTACAAATGATTTCTTAAATCCTAAATTTATTTCCAATGTTCATCCAAACCGAAGAAACCCCAAATCCTGCAACATTAAAATTTATTCCAGACGGTTTAATAGTTCTAGAATCCGGAACTGCTGAATTTAAAAATCAAAAACAAGCGGCAACAAAATCTCCATTGGCTTTGCAGCTTCTAGAAATCAAAGGAATTGAAGCTATTTTTTTTGGTCGGGATTTTATAACTGTGACTAAATCAGCCGATATTCAATGGCCACAATTAAAAGCAGAAATTCTGTCAATAATCATGGATTTTTATGTTTCAGGAAAGCCGATAATGTTTGAACAAAAAGCTGCTGAAAATGGCGTAGTTGAAGAAGATGATGAAATCGTAAAACAAATTAAAGAATTAATTGAAGTTAAAGTGCGCCCAGCTGTAGCAATGGATGGCGGCGATATTATTTTCCATTCTTTTGAAGATGGAATTGTAAAATTACAGTTAAAAGGTTCTTGCTCTGGTTGCCCGAGTTCAACAATTACTTTGAAAAACGGCATTGAAAATATGCTTAAGCATTACATTCCGGAAGTTGTTTCGGTAGAGCAAGTTGAGGACGATTAATTTAAATCGCATCCGTAGCTCAACTGGATAGAGTGTTGCTTTCCGAAGGCAAAGGTTGTGGGTTCAAATCCCGCCGGATGCACCAAAGTTTTGTAAGTGAGATTGAGAGTTTTTTAACCAGAGTGGACCCCGTCGTAAAGACGGGATGACAATCCCAAATCTGTGTCACCCCGTCTTTACGACGGGGTCCACTCTGGTTTTAGTTACGGATAAAAATTTAAAATAAAAATGACTCAGAAAACCATAACTGCAGCGTTAATAATCATCGGTGACGAAATTCTTTCGGGACGTACCAAGGATGAAAATCTTAATTTTCTGGCTGTTGGCCTTGGAGAAATCGGTGTAAATCTAAAAGAAGTGCGCGTTGTAATTGATGGTGAGGAAGAAATTATTGAAGCCGTAAACGTGCTTCGTAAAAAACATGATTATGTCTTTACCAGTGGTGGCGTTGGTCCAACTCACGATGATATTACATCGGCGGCAATTGCTAAAGCTTTTGATGATGAATATCTTGTAAACGAAGAAGCAAAAACGATTTTAGAAAATTATTACGGTCACGGAAATTTAAATGAAGCGCGTTTAAAAATGGCATTCATGCCAAGTAAAGCTACTTTAATTCAAAATGAAATTAATGCCGCTTCTGGTTTTAAAATTGAAAATGTTTTTGTTCTAGCTGGCATTCCGAAAATTTTCCGCATCATGTTTGAAGGCGCTAAAACAGAGCTTCAAGGTGGCGCTAAAACAAAAATGCAGGAAATAAAAATTACTTTAACTGAAAGTGTAATCGCAAAAGATTTTGCTAATTTACAGCAAAAATATCCGCAAATTATCATGGGAAGTTATCCGAGTGAAGCTACAACTTCATTGGTTTTTCGTGGTACTGATTACGAAATTTTAGAAAAATCGGTAAATGAAATGATTTTAATTTTAAAAAACCTGCAAAGCGACTGCGTGCTTGCGGTTGTAAAATCTTAAAAAAGCTATTTTTAAAAAATGGAACAAAAGCTTGAAGAAATCAAAAACGAAAATCGCCAAGAAGCTGACGAATATTTTGATTTCATCAAAAAATCTGTTGATGACGGTAGTTATTTTAAGGATGCCGTAAACTGGTATTTCTTTCGTTACGTTACCCCAATTTGCGATCGTACCTTGTTGATTTTTGGCGCGATGATTGCATTCGTAGTTTTGTTTTTTTTGATTCAGATGGTGCGAAGCGCCTTTCCTTTGGTTGAACAAGTGCCGATTTTTATTCAAGCTGGAGATCGTTCACTTACATTTCCTAATCTTATCAATTTAAAACCAAAAAAAGGGCAGGATGGATATGATCCGCAAATTACAACTGTGGATGAAGCAGTAGCTAAATACCTAATTACGGATTATGTGAAAGAGCGCGAATCTTTTGATTTTAGAAGAGGTGAAATTGAAGATGTAAACAATAAACTAAATCACATTAGAAATATTTCGACGGATAATGAATATAAGATTTTTAGATTGACAATGAGTAAGGATAATCCGGACAGTCCGATTAATTTTTATGGTCAAAATGTAGTTAAAAATATCCAGATCGATTCAATAAAATTAGTTAAAATAGAGCCAAAAGATTTTGCTCAAAAAGCACGTCAATATTTATCCAACAAAATTCCAACTGAAGCCGAAGTGCGCTTTAGTGCCAATACTAAATCTATTGATTTGGAAACTGGAGTAGTAACCGAGAAAAAAGATCGTTATATTGTTAAAATAAAATTTGCTTTTGATGGCGTTAAAAAAGGCGAAAAAGGCGTTATTAATTTCTTGGTCAATGGCTATAAACTCTATAAGGTAAAATGAAAAAATTTCTATTTTGTTTTTTGGCAATTTGCTGCTTTTCTTCAATGGCTCAAGCTGTTCAATTGCCACGTTATCTTGGAACTGAAAAAAAATTCCGCAGCTATATTTACAATCCAAATGATGTTTACCGCTATATCGGGCATTATACTTACCAAGGTTTTATTGAATTTGAGGAAGGGGAAACTATCAGCACGATTTCAATGGGAGACCCATCTTTATGGTTGATTGAGAATTTGGGAAATCGTCTTTTCTTAAAACCAGTTGGCGAAGATAATTCTGAAACCAATATGACGGTTATTAGCAACAAGCGCGTTTATCATTTTGAATTAATGGCTAAAGAAGCGAAAGGTATTGCTGACAAAGATTTAATCTTCGTTGCTAAATTTGTTTATCCTGATGAAAAAGATAAAAACATCGTAGAATTTCCAAAATCTTCACCATCTGATGAACCTGATATGCGTGATTTATCGCTTTATAATTTCGATTATCAATATACGGGAGAGCCAGCAATTGCACCAGTCAAAGTTTTTGACAATGGTGAATTTACCTACTTCCAATTTACTAAGAAAAACGCGGAAATTCCGGCAATTTTCTCAGTTGACACTGGTGGTTTTGAATCGCTAGTTAACTTCAGATCTGCGGGCAGTTATATCATTGTTGAGCGCGTTTCGCCTCAATATACTTTGAGAAGCGGCAGCGACATTGTCTGTGTTTATAACACCGATCTTTACACTAATGGTCGTGCTCGACAATCAACTTTAAAAAACAAAGATGGCGCGCCGCCGCAACCAACCAGTTTTGGCGCCCCATCTGCAGGAGGATCTTCTTCGGGCGGATCTTCAATGCCAGTGATGTTAGATAATACTTCGCAAGGTTCACAAGGTATGCCAGTAGGTATGCCAGCTGAAATGTCGCAAATGCCTAGAATGCCGGGTCAAGCTTATTAAAAATCTAAATAGAAAAAATGAACACAATTCCAAACTATAACCACAAAACTGCTGAAAAAAAATGGCAGCAAAGCTGGGAAGAAAAAGCGATTTTTAAATTTGACGAAAATTCTGCTAAAGAAAAATATTATGTGCTGGAAATGTTTCCTTATCCATCAGGAAAAATTCACATGGGACATTTGCGCAACTATACAATAGGCGATGCCATCGCCCGTTTTAAAAAGTTGCAAGGTTTTAATGTTCTTCATCCAATGGGTTTTGATGCTTTTGGCTTACCGGCAGAAAACGCTGCTTTAGAGCATAAAGTTCATCCAGAAAAATGGACTTTGGAAAATATTAAAACTATGAGTGCCGATTTAAAATCAATCGGTTTGTCATTGGATTGGAGTCGCCAAGTTGTAACTTGTTTGCCCGATTATTACAAACATGAGCAAAAAATTTTCATCGATTTTTTAAAAGCTGGTTTGGCTTATCAAAAAGAATCTTTCGTAAATTGGGATCCGATTGACCAAACAGTTTTGGCAAATGAACAAGTAATTGATGGTCGCGGTTGGCGAAGTGGCGCGTTGGTGGAAAAGAAAAAATTGAATCAATGGTTTTTAAAAGTTTCTGATTTTTCAGAAGAACTTTTAGCTGAATTAAAAAACCTCAAAGGTTGGGACGAACGCGTTTTAACCATGCAAGAAAGATGGATTGGCAAAAGCGAAGGTCAAATTATCGATTTTAAACTTGCTGATTCTGCTGCGAAAATTTCAGTTTATACAACTCGTCCCGACACTTTATTCGGCGCTTCATTCATTGGAATTTCACCGCATCATCCAATTGCGCAAGAATTGGCGCAAAAAAACTCGGAAATAAAAACCTTCATTGAAACTTGTAATCGCAATGCTGTTGACGAACAAACCATCGAAAAACAAGAAAAAACCGGCATTAAAACTGGTTTGCAAGTTGTTCATCCGCTAGATCGAAATTGGAAACTTGATGTTTATATCGCCAATTTCGTTTTAATGGAATATGGCACGGGAGCAATATTTGCCTGCCCAGCGCACGATGTTCGCGATTTTGAATTTGCTAAAAAATATAATTTACCAATTAAGCAAGTTGTTGGGTCGGTTGTAGTTCATAATTCTGAAAATTTAATTCCAAATATTTTGGTTGAACCGCTTGATGACAACGAGCGTTTGAAAGAATTAAATCTGCCTTATCTTGAAGATGGCATCATCATTAATTCTGATTTTTTAAACGGCTTAACTTGCGCGCAAGCGAAAGAAAAAGTTTTTGAAATTTTATCGGCAAAAAATGAAGCGACAAAAAAAATAAATTATCGTTTGCGCGATTGGGGCGTTTCGCGCCAGCGTTATTGGGGTTGCCCGATTCCAATTCTTTATTTGGAAGATGGAACAATTGTTCCAGTTCCAGAAGAAGAACTTCCGGTTGAATTGCCTAAAGATGTTGAATTTAATGGCTTGGGAAATCCTCTCGCACAACATCCGACTTGGAAATATACAACTTACAAAGGTAAAAAAGCGATTCGTGAAACCGACACTTTTGACACTTTTTTTGAAAGCTCTTGGTATTATTTGCGCTATATTTCTCAGCCTCAAGACCAAGCTTTTGATAAAGATGCGGCGAATAAATTCATGGCGGTCGATCAATATATTGGTGGCGTTGAACATGCGGTGTTGCATTTACTTTACGCTCGTTTTTTCACCAAAGCGCTAAAAAAATGCAGCTATTTAGATATTTCTGAACCTTTCGCGAACCTGCTTACACAAGGCATGGTTTGCCACCAAACTTTCAAAGATAAAGCTACGGGAAAATGGATTTTTCCAAATGATGCCGCAGCGCGCAGTGCTGACGAAGTGATTTTAGGTCGCAGCGAAAAAATGAGTAAATCTAAAAAAAACGTAGTTGATCCATCGCACATTGTTGAAAGTTACGGTGCAGATACCGCGCGCCTTTTCATGCTTTCTGACACTCCGGCTTCGCGTGATTTAGATTGGTCGGAAGGCGGAATTGATGGCGCTTGGAAATATATAAATCGTTTGTGGAAATTGGTTATGTCAAATATTGACAACAAAGGTGAGGGCGAAATTTCGCCAAGTCATCCAATAACTAAACTTACGCATAAAACCATTGCCATTGTCAAAGAAGAATTTGAAAAAATGGGCTTTAACCGCTCAATTGCTAAGATCCGCGAATTTTCAAACGCTTTAGAAAAATTTGAACCAAAATCGACAATTGACAAAAAAGTAATGAATTTTGCTTTGAATAATTTGGTGATTTTAATTTCTCCAATCATGCCGCATTTAGCAGAAGAGCTTTGGGAAAAATTGGGAAATAGAACTTTGGTAAGTGCTGAAAAATTCCCTGATTTTAATCCAGCTTTAATTTTGGAAGATGAAGTTGGAGTTGCAATTCAAGTTGCAGGAAAGCTACGCGCCGTAATTCAAATGCCAAAAGGAACCACAAAAGAAGAAATGGAAAAATTGGCTTTTGAAAATGAAAATGTGAAGAAATTTATCGAAGGTAAGGAAGTTAAAAAAGTGATTTCAGTGCCGGATAAATTGGTGAATATTGTGGTTGCAGGATCTATCTGATTTCAGCATAATTAAAAAATGGGGACTTCCCCCCAAAAAATTTTCAAACTAACTCACAGTCATGAATGACCGCGAGTTTTTTTGTTAGATTCTATACCAAAGTAAAAATCTATTGAGTTAGAGAAGTTATTGAAAAGAATTGGTAAAAGAAGAAAGCTGATTTTTAGACTCTCACTTTTTTAATTATGCCCAAGATCTATAGAGTATTAACCAGCTAATAAAATAATCTTAATTTAAGAAACTACTCCATCCTTAATCGAAACCACGCGGTCGGCTTTTTTTGCCAGTTCCATATTATGCGTAACCACCAAACATCCAATCTGATAAGTCTTAACCAAATTTTGCAAAAGCTCAAAAATTTTACCGGCAAATTCTGAATCCAGATTTCCTGTCGGCTCGTCCGCCAGAATCAATGAAGGCTTAGTTACAACAGCGCGAGCTAAAGCTACTCTTTGTTGCTGACCGCCAGATAATTCAGAAGGTTTATGATTTAAGCGATTGGATAATCCAACTTCTGCTAAAATTTTTTCAGCAATTTCAAAAGCTTCTTTGCGGCTTTTTTCCTGAATCAAAAGTGGTAAAGCCACATTTTCTAAAGCTGAAAATTCCGGCAATAAATTATGAAATTGATAAACAAATCCAACGTGATTTTTTCTAATTTCAGTGCGAGTTTTGTCATTGGCTTTTGAAGAATCGATTTCGCCAATTAAAATCTGACCTGAAGTTGCATTGTCAAGCAAACCTGCAATTTGCAGCAAAGTGGTTTTGCCAGAGCCGGAAGGTCCGATCAAAGCCACTAATTCGCCCTTTTTAATTTCAAGATTAATACCTTTTAGGACTTCAATTTTTTGATCAGCTTGAAAAAAATTCTTTTCAATATCGAGAAGTTTTAAAACTGTTGGCATGACTTTTTATAATTTAAACAATTCCAGCCATCAAATTCATGATGGCTGGGAAATAATGATTAGCGTTTTTTTCTTTTTTTAGGTTTGTCATCATCATCGTAATCATCATCGTAATCATCGTCGCCATCTTCATCTTCTTCATCTTCGCTTTCTTCATCTTCCTCTTCTCCATCTTCTTCTTCGTCTCTTTCGATGCCATCAATTTCAAACTCATCAAATTCGTCTTTTTGAATAATTTTTCCTTCCGAATTTAATTTATCTTTGGCGGTTAATGTAACTTTGTCTTTAGCCTCTTCGAAATCAATTCCGTAGATTGCGCTATATTCGCTGGCTAAGCGGTTAATTGCAGTTTCGTAAATGATTCGTTCGGAATAAGATCTTTCGCCATCTTCAATATCGCGGGTTAAATCGCGTAAAACTTCAGCTAAAAGCATGATGTCGCCAGAATTGATTTTTGTTTCATATTCTTGCGCGCGACGGCTCCACATGCCTTTTAATTTTTTAACACCACTTCTTAAAATACTGAAAACTTCATCCATTTGCGATTTGGAAATTAAATGACGCAAACCGATTTTTTCAGCACTATTCATTGGGATTTTAATCGTGAGTTTTTCTTTTTCGAAATACATCAAGTAGCAGCTGAGATCTTGACCCAAAACTAGGGTTTTTTCAATATCAACAATTTTACCGATTCCGTGAGAAGGATAAACCGCATAATCATCGGCTTTAAAAGTTGCTTTGAAACGGTTTTCCAATTTTTTAGTAAAGATCGCTTTTTGCGGAGCGTCATTTTTTCTTTCAACTGGTTTTTCAACCTCAATCTTTTTATCGCCGGTTTTGGCAAGAATGCTTTTAGCGAGCATTGTTCCATGCTTAACTTTAGTTAGATCTTTTTCTTTTATTTTTGGTAAAGTTTTTACTTTTGCCGGTTTCTTAGCAATTTCTTTTTTAGTTTTTATAACTTTTTTAGGCTGGATTTTTGGAGCTTTTTTTTTGGATACAGGTTTTTTAACTGCTTTTTTGCTAATTTTTTTAGCAGGTTTTTTAACTGCTTTGATTTTTTTTGGTGCAACTTTTTTTGACTTAATCGCAATTTTCTTTTTTGGAGCTACTTTCTTTACAACTTTTGCTGCCGGTTTTTTAACTATTTTTTGGGCAACTTTTTTTACCACTTTTTTTATGGGTTTTTTAATAGAAGTTTTTTTATTAGTTGCTGAAGTTTTGATAGTTTTCTTAACTGCTTTTTTCACTTCTTTTTTTATGGGTTTTTTTAATTTTTTTGCCGGCATAAAATTTTAAATTATTAATTATAGGATTTTTTTTCAATATCGAAGGACGGGCTTCAACTAGATTTCGAACCCGCATAATACCTGCTTTTTGACTTGGTGCAAGAATTTTTTTTAAAAAAAATATTCTCATTTAAAAAAAGTTAAATAACGTGCGCACTCCTTAAATCTAAGACACTTTACTTAGCCTAAGCGCCACACCATATTTGACCTCCTAATAACCTTCCTTACTTCATTGAAAGATATCATTAATAAACTGAAGAAATTGGATAAAATGCAGATTTTATCTATGGTCGATCGCGCCATAGAACATCGCCTGTTTAAGCCTGTTGTTATTTCAATAATCACCAGCTTCGTTTTATTTCGCGGCGGCGCTTACATCCAAAACTTGGTGATTGATTACCGAGAATCTTCAGTACAAAAACTTCATAAAACACCAATCAAAATCAATCTCTCTTCCGAGGGAAAAAATTTTGATATTGATGAAGAGCAAATCGTTGAACATAATGTTAAATCGGGCGACACAATGCTGAAAATCCTTGTCGATACTGGTGCGGATGAGCAAGATGTTTTTTCTATTTTAACTGCGATGAAAAAAGTTTTTAATCCTAAGTCAATTACCAGCGGGGATCGAGTTATCATAAAATATAGAGTCAAAGTTGCTTATGATTCTAACCAAGCCAAAGAATCTGATAACGTAGCGCGCAATACTACAATTGATTCTGTAGAAATTTCTCCATCTCCGGAAGAGCGAATTATGGTTTCGAGAAAAAGTGATGGCGAATATGATGCTCGTCAAATCCAAGTTAAATTGTTGCGTTACGTTTCTCGATATTTTGGAACTATAAAAAACGGGCTTTTTTCTGACGGAGTTGAATCTGGTATTTCACCAAATTCAATGATGAATATGATCAATCTTTATAGCTACGATATCGACTTCCAGCGCGATCTACACGATGGCGACAAGTTTGAAATGTTAGTTGAAAGTTTTTACACCGAAGACGGCAAAAAAGTTAAAGATGGCAGCGTGTTATTTTCTTCGATTACTTTGCAAAATCGTGCTATCGAAATTTACATGCATAAAGTTGACGGCAAGCCGGAATATTTTGATTCCAAAGGTAATAGTGTGCGTAAATCATTGCTTAGAACTCCAATTAACGGCGCTCGCGTTTCGTCGGGATTTGGCATGAGGCATCATCCTGTTCTTGGCTATTCTAAAATGCATAAGGGAATTGACTTCGCAGCTTCAACTGGTACGCCAATTCTGGCGGCGGGCAGCGGAACAATTATTCATTTTAGTGTTAAAGGTGGTTATGGAAATTTCGTCCAAATTAAACACAATGCTGATTATTCAACTGGCTATGGTCACGCTAGCAGATTTAATACAAAATTTCGCAATGGTTCAAAAGTTAAACAAGGAGATGTTGTTGCTTATGTTGGAACGACAGGTCGTTCAACTGGACCACATTTGCACTTTGAAGTAATTTATAAAGGACAACAAATTAATCCGTCAAAAGTTAAAGCTACTTCAGGTTTAAGGCTTGCTGGCAAAGAGTTGGCGCGTTTTGAGGCTGACAAAGCAGAAATTAATAAATATCGCAAAAATATTCCAAATCAGATTAAAAATAAATAAGATGAAAATTATAAATATTCTTTTTAACCACAAAAGTTCTGCTCACGATAATAAAATTTTAGGAGTAGAAAGATGTTTTATAGATTACGCCAAATATCTGATTGCAAACGGCAATACTGTGGTTTCAGTAGCAAAACCAAACATGGTTTATCAGCAAGATGTAAAAAAAACTGGGTGCAGGCTTTTTGAGCTTTCTAATTTTGGTCGCTTCGATATTTTTGCAATGTCGCGTTTGGCGCTTTTATTTTTATCATTTAAACCTGACGCTATAATTTGTCACTCAGGACGAGCTTTATATCTGGCTCGCGCCGCGCGTTTTTTACGCGGCAGAAAAACCCCAATTATTGTGATTGATCACGGAATTAATCCAAAAAAATTCCTTAAAGCTGATTATGTTTTAACTGTAAATTCCTTTTTCAGTAAAGAGTTGATCAAAGCCGGAAAAGCACCTGATACTGCTTTTGTAATTCCAAATATGATGGAAGTTCCGGCTGCTTTTATTGATCTTGAAAAAAAGCCATTTCAAAAAGTGATTAAACTTGGTTCTTTAGGTCGTCTTTATCCAGAAAAATATTTTGACAAGGTTTTGAAGGCGATGGCAATTTTGCGTAATCGCGGCATTGAATCGGACTATGTTATTGGCGGAGTGGGGCCAATGGAAAATCATCTTAACAATCTTGCGAAAGAGCTGGATTTACAAAAGAATTTTAAAATTCTTGGCTGGACTGACGATAAAAGAAAATTTTTTGATAATATTGATATTTTTATTTTACCTTCTTTTGCCGAAACATTTGGAATTGTTTTGCTTGAAGCAATGCTTTATTCAACACCAATTATCACCAGCAATTCTTGGGGTCCGGACGAGGTTATTTTTAATGAAGTTGATGGTTTAAAAGTTTCTAAAGATGACGAAGCTAAAATGCCGGAATTATTAGCAGATGCGATTGAGAGACTAATCGATGATGAAAATTTTGCTAAGAAAATGGCAGTTGCAGCAAAAGAAAAATTTTATGCAAATTATTCTGCAGAAATGGTTGGTAAACAGTTAAACAGAATTATCGCCGCGATTGTTGAAAGGGAAAATAAAAAATGAAGCAACAAATAAAAGGCTTGATAGAGAATTAAAAATGAACTCAAAAAATCAAATTTTTAGTAAAATGTTGGCTTGGAGTATGAATTTGTGTTTGGTATAATTAAAAAACTACTTCTGAATTAATGAGGTCACATCAAGCATTCTCAAAGAAAATGCCCATTCATTATCATACCAAGAAGCAACCTTAACTAAATTACCGCCCATAACTCTGGTTTGAGTTGTGTCGAAGCAAGAGCTAAAACCAGTGTGGTTGAAATCGATTGAAACCAAAGGTTCATCAATGATTTGCAGAACTTCTTTCATTCTGCCTGAGGCAGCTTTTTTGACAGCTTCATTCACTTCTTCTTTAGTTGTATTGCGTTTAGCGATGAAGTTTAAATCAACCATTGAAACGTTAGCAGTTGGAACGCGAATCGCATTGCCATCCAATTTACCTTTTAGTTCAGGCAAAACTAAACCAATTGCTTTTGCCGCGCCAGTTGAAGTTGGAATCATCGACATTGCACAAGCTCTGGCTCTGCGTAAATCTTTGTGTGAATTATCAACAATATTTTGATCGTTTGTGTAAGCGTGAATTGTGGTCATAAAACCTTTCTCAATTCCGATGGCATCGTTAATTGCTTTGGCGATTGGAGCCAAACAGTTTGTGGTGCAAGAGCCAACTGAAATAACTTTGTCATCGGCATTTAGCGAATCGTCATTAACGCCGTAAACAATTGTTTTCACATTATCTTCTTTCGCCGGAGCTGAAATAATAACTTTTTTGGCACCTGCATCAATATGTTGGTGTGCATCAGCATATTGAGTGAAAACACCTGTGCACTCAAGAACCACATCGATTTTCAAATCAGCCCAAGGCAATTTTTTTGGATCACGCTCACCAAAAAGGCGAACTTTTTTGCCATCGATTACTAGAAAATTTCCATCAGCTTCAACGCTTTTTGAAAAGCGACCGTGGATTGAATCATATTTTAAAAGATGTTTTTGAGTTGCGATTTCTGCTGGACCGTTAACCGCAACAAGTTCGATGTTAGAATAACGAGCATCTTCAAAAATTGCTCTGGTAACGCAGCGGCCAATTCTGCCAAGACCATTAATTGCGACGCGAATTGTCATATTTTATTAATTTAATTATTTTGAAGAAACTCGAGAATTGTAGTAAGTTAAAGCATTTCTAAAATCTTTGAGACTGATTTTAACTGTAATGTCTTTATCTGAGCCGCGCACGCTAAATCTCAAATACAAAAAGTCACCATTTTTCATTTGGCGGTAAAGAGTATTTTTTTGCTCATCATCAAGCGGAATAAGTCCGAAATCTTTGGCACCAAGAGTGCGCGAAAGAATTAAATCATTGCGATCAACGCGAATTTTTACGAAAGTAGCAATTTGAATTTGAGGAATTACCAAGTAAAGTTGGCTTAAATATTTTAATGTAGGTTCAATCGTTATAACTGAAGTATTGTCATAAAATTTTGAAGCAACTTTGCAGTGAGCCAAATCCATCATCGCATCGATTTCACAAAAAACTTTCCAGTCGCCAAAAGTTTTTTCTTCATTTTGAATATCGATTATTTCGCTAAAGGCGTTATTAATGCTTGTTAGCTGAAAAAACGTCGCTAAAAAAAATCCAAAAAAAATTTTTTTCATTATGAGTTTTATTTATTTACTGATTTACGGATTATTGATTTTCTTATGCTTGGTCGGGCTTTGTGGTTTGTTTCTTTTTCAAGAATATATTAGAAAAATTTCCTGCCTTTCAGTTTCTTACAGCAGTTTTCTTATTTTAATTACGGTTTTGGCTTTGAAAAATCCCCGCTTAAACGAAGTTTTGGTAATTATGGTTAGTATTTTGGCGATTTTTTCGGTGAATCTTTTAATCGGAATCGGAATTGCGCGCTCAATTGCTGAGGCGCAACTCGAAAAGGGAAAACCAAGCGCTTAATTAAATGTTATCTAATTTTAAATGAACTGCTTCAGTTTTTGGCTTTAATTCTGCGATTAATTTCTTTCTTAAAGCTGCTGTATGATTTTCGATTTGATCAAGAATATCAAGGATTTGCAGCGCTTCTTGAGATAATTCATTGATGCTTTGTTGCTCTTTTGTAATGGCGTTATTCATAAAAATTTAATTAGAAATTAAGACTTAGGACCAAGTGAGAGAAGAGTGTTTGGTTTTTGTGAGATGTCAAATAAATTTTGATTATAAAGTTGGTAATTAAAAATCGGATTATAAATCCTGAATCGAAATATTATTTAGCATCTTCCCCATCAAACTCTAAAACCACTTCTTTCCAAATATCATATTTATCTAACGGTAAATTCCGCAGCGGACTACACAAATCAAGCGCTCTTCTAACATTATCAACCCCGATTTTATACAAAGTTTCTGCAGGATCATTATAGCGATCAATGTCAATTGCTTCATCTAAATCTGAATCAATATAACCATCTTCACTAACGCGCACTTTAATCAAAATTTTAGTTTTACTTTGCATTTTAGTTTCATCGCGCGCGCGGCGATAACATCTTTTTAACTGTGATTGAATATTAAATTTTTCGCGTGCTGAAAGATCAAGATTTTCCAGATTATTTGCCGTGTCAACCGAATCAGATTTTGTTGGTTCTTTTTTCTCGCTGATTTCTTCCTCTTTTTCATCTTCTTTTTTGGAGCCAAAATCTTTTTCCTTTTGCGAAGTTTTGTTTTGCTCTTCATCCTGATTCTCATTTGCTTCTTCATCTTCTTTCGCTTTGTCAACTTCTTTTTGATTTTCCTCCGGTTTTTCTTCCAGCTGTTTAAATTCGCGAGCTTCTTCGGCAACAGGCTTGGCTACTGATTTTGCAGGCTTTGACTTTGCCAGTTTTTTCGGCTGTTCTTTTACTTTATTTTTCGGCGATTTTTTCTTTGATTTTGCTTCGGCAGCTTCTTTTTTAATTTCTTTGGAGTTTGATTCTTTTTCCGCTTTAGCTTCTGAGGTTGGTTTAGCTTTGTTGGAAGTGTCATCACCATTTATTGCTACCAGACTTACAGAAACCTCACTGGTTTTGCTTTCATCCACAGTTTTTAAATCGAAATTAGCATAAATGGCAAGCAGCAATAGGAAGTGGAGAAATAGTGAATAAAGTAGGTTTTTAATCATTGCGCCAATTCAGTTGCTAAAACCACTTGATTAAAGCCAGCGACGCTGACAATTCTAACCACTTCCATTACGCGGCCATAATCAAGATTTTTGTCAGCGCGAACGTAAATTTTATTGCTTAAATTATTGCCGGTGATTTGTAAAAGTCGCGAGGGAATGGTGGCGAGTTTTATAGACTCGTCTTGTAAAAAAATTGAACCGTCTGATTTTACCGAAATAGAAATAGGTTGGATTTTTTCATTGGATGGAGTTGCAGCGCCTTTTGGAAGATCGATGTTGATTGAGCTTGTCATCATTGGAGCTGCAACCATAAAAATAATCAACAAAACTAAAAGCACATCAACGAAAGGCGTGATGTTAATGTCGCTGACGATGCGACGTTTTTTACTATTTTTGGAATCAAAAGAGAAAGCCATTTATAAAAAAGAGATTTTGAAATTATTAAGCAAAGTCAAATTAATTAGATGCCTTTTTAAGCACGAACATTTTATCCGAAATTGGGCTAATAAAATCAATGTCTGAAAGCGTCACTCGAATTGTTTGATCTAAATCATTTTTAACTTCCATTTTGTCAAAACGCAGCGGATTAGTAGAGAAAATTAAACTAAATTCCCCAGCTTCTTTGCGATTTTTTTTCATCACTGAAATTTTAATTTGTCCGGTAGTTTTTTTAACATTAGTAATTTCAACATCTTTGGCGCTGAAAGAAATATTCTCGCGAGTCAAGAAAGACGCGGGAGTTGTATTGGTGCTGAGTCGAGAAATTTCATCTAGCTCAACATCAAAATAAGAGAGAACAGCGCCATTTACTACGACAATCACTTTAGGTTTAGTGCTATATTCAATGCGCATTTTCCCGGGGCGCGAAAGCAAAAATTTTCCTTCAACCAAATTTCCCTCGGCAGATTCCTGAACAAATTTTGCCGAAAGATTTTTTATATTGTTTAAGTAATTTTCAACTTGCTGCAAATCGCTTTTATAGATTTCCGCGAGATCTTGTTTTTTTTCTGCAGCTACTGCTTCAAGCGAAAAAAAAGCTACGCAAGTAACGATACTTGCGTAGCTGATTAATGCTTTGAATGTTTTACTAAATGTTTTTTGCGTAGTAAGTTTTTTCATCCAATGAACCTTCTGATTTATCTACAATTAAAGTGATCGCGCTGTCGCCAGTGATGTTAATGGTAGTTCTTACCATGTCCAAAATTCTGTCAACACCAAGAATGATTCCGATGCCTTCGATTGGCAAGCCAACAGAAGTTAAAACCATGCTCATGAAAATGATCGCGCCAGCTGGAATTCCTGCAGCGCCAATTGAGCCAAGAGTGCAGGTTAAAACTAGCATCATATAGTTTTGCATTGTAAGGTCGATTCCATAGGCTTGAGCGAAGAATAGAGCGCAAATTCCAAGATAGATCGCAGTTCCATCCATGTTGATACAAACGCCAAGTGGCATCAAAAAGTTAGAGTTAACTTTTGAAACGCCCATTCTTTCTTGCAATTGACTCATCGCAGTAGAAAGAGTTGCTTTACTGCTGCTGGTTGCAAAAGCGATTGATTGGGTAAGTAAAATTTTGCGATAGAAAGGAAGTGGCGACATGCGAGCGAAGACCAAAATCATCAATCCGAAAATGATATATTGGAAAGCGCATGCTGCTAAAACTGCGACAATCAATTTTGCCAAAGCTTCAAGAATTTCCATACCTTGAGTTCCGATGATCCAAGCGATAAAGCCAAATACACCAAGTGGAGCTAATTTGATGATGATTTCGATCATTTTGAAAGAAACGGCAGAACCGGCAACGATTACATCTTTAAGCGGTCTAGCTTTTTCGCCAATTAAATTAATTACGATACCGGTGAAAATAGAGAAGATGATGATTTGCAAGAAATTGTCATCCACCATTGATTTAATTGGATTGGTTGGAATCAAGCCAAGCAAAAATTCAGTGATTGTTGGAGGAGTTTTTGCAACTGTTACAGGTGCTTGACCTGTAGTTTCAAGGATCATGTGTAAATCAACGCCGGTTCCCGGATGGAAAACAGTTCCTGCAGTTAAGCCGATAATAACGGCAAAAATCGCGGTTAAAATGTATGTACCAAAACCTTTAATACCAACTCTGGTAAAGTTTCCTTGACCATGCATGGAGGTGATTCCAGAAAGTAGTGCGAAGAAGATTAGTGGCACGATCACCATTTTAATAAGACTAATGAAAATGGTACCAAAGATTTTTAGACCAGCGGCTTTCTCTCCTAAAACTATTCCCGAAATGATGCCTAAAATTAGGCCAATAAGAACCTGTTGCCAAAGTTTCATAATCTTAATTTTTAAATTGATATTTGGTTAATGAGTATGGTGATGTTTGATAACGACCGTAACTTGTTAAACGCTCTTTTGTACGAAAAGAATTGCTATTTCTAATGTGCTTGAAGGAAGTGCTTATTTCTTGATCGAAATCTAATTTCGGGAAAAATACTTAGTTGATGGTTTTTTTAATGTCAAAAAAATTTTGATAAATTTCTGACTTCATAATTACTCATTCGAGAAAGATTTTGACTTTTAAAAAAAGTGACGAATTTTAAATCCGCTTTTTTCTGTTTCTTGTACACATATCCTAAAAATATTCTGAAATTCCAAATGAAAAAAATATTCACACTTCTTCTATTAAGCTCATCTTTGCTAGGTTTTGCTAATGAATCAATGGCGGCAACCAAATATGTTTCAATTGGAACTGGTGCAATCACCGGCGTTTATTATCCAGCTGGTGGCGCAATCTGCAGACTTCTAAATCGCGGTAGAAAAGAACATGGAATCAGATGCTCAGTTGAATCAACAGGCGGATCAGTTTCCAACCTTAATGCCATTCGCAACGGTGCGATTGATTTCGGTATCGTTCAATCTGACTGGCAATATGCAGCTTATAACGGAACTGGCTTTTTCGCTGATCAAAAACCTTTCAAAGAATTACGCTCAGTTTTTTCTCTTTACACCGAAACTTTCACAATCGCAGTTTTAGAAAAATCAGAAATTAAAAAATTAGACGACATAATAGGAAAAAGAATCAACTTCGGTCCCCAAGGTTCTGGCATGTATGCTACAATGGAAGTTTTAATGGCCGCAAAAAATTGGACTAAACAAAATTTTTCAATAGTTACCTACTTACAACCATCTGAACAACCAAAAGCTTTATGCGAAGGTAAAATTGATGTAATGGTTTATGCTTCAGGAAATCCGAATGGCGTTCTTCAAGAAGCAACTCAAGCTTGTAAAGTTCGAATCATCGCAATCGATCGCGAAACTATCGACAAATTAGTTTCAATGAATGCCTTCTATGTAAAAGCAATCATTCCAGGTGGAATGTACGCTGGCAACCCAGGAAATATTGAAACTTTCGGCGTTAAAGCAAGTTTAGTAACTTCAGAAAAAGCAAATCTAGACGTTGTTTATAATGTTACTAAAGCTGCTTTTGAAAACTTCGATAACTTCAAAACTTTGCACCCAGTTTTTTCTTCACTTAAAAAAGAAGAAATGGTTAAAGAAGGAAATTCAGCCCCAATTCATCCGGGCGCTATGAAATATTTCAAAGAAGCCAAATTGATCAAAGAATAATTTTCTTTTGAACTTATTTTTAAAAAAGCGCCTGATGAAAAATGCATCAGGCGCTTTTTTTTGATTTTAATAAAAAATAACCATGAAAAATCATCTTTTGAAATTATTAATTTTAACTATCGCGACTCTTTCAATTTCTTCTTGTTCTTATCGCCCAATTCTCGATCATAATGACAAATATAATGCCGTTGGTGAAGAAAAAGCGGATGCTGATATTAAAACCTGTAAAAAAGAAGCTGCCGATTATCTCGATAAATATAAAGCTGAGCGCGTTGCCAAAGAAGCTGGTCGAAAAGCTATTATTGGAAGTGTGATCGGAACTGCGGCTGGTTTAATTTGGGGTGGTGGAATAAGATCAATTTTAGGCGGAGCTGCAATCGGAGCTGGAGCTGGCGGTGCAATTGGCGGGCTTTCAGAAGCAGGAAAAGGAAAAGTTAATCCTGATGAAATTAAACAACGCTACATGACAAATTGCCTGACAGGAAAAGGTTATTCTGTTATTGGTTGGATCTAAGAGCCTGTCCTAAATCTGGGATTAAAAAAGATTTAAGACAGGCTCTAACCAAAAAAAAATTTTTTCGATAAAATTTCTCTAAATTTTAATTTTATTGCGATCTTTTTTTGATTAGGGCGTTTATTTTTTAATTTTTTAACAGCAGCGATTAATTTTTTTCCATTTACATTTTTGGCGGTCGCGTAAGAAGGATTTTTTGTCTAAAGCATTTTGTTGCGGATGATTTTTTTGGTGATGTTCAATGTATTTTTTATAAGCAAAATCGCCGTTTATATAATCTCGTAAAAGTTGGAAAAAGTTTTTCATTTATTTGTTTGTTTTTTAATCTTAACGCAACTTCGAACTGCATCTGCAACTACAACCCAAAGAATCGCCATAAAACTTAGGGCAATTCCCGAAACTAATTTCTGATTAAAAATCATGCGTTTTATATTTGAAATTTGATCATTGGCGATTAATCCAGAATCAATTTTAAATTGCGCTGCATTTGCCAGCGCTAAAAATCCAATTTTTACATCAGCAGAAAAAACTTTTTCAATCACCGCCCAACTAATTGTCGCAAGTAAAAAACACAAAGGAATTGCCGTGATAAAAAAGAATTTTTGGCGTTCACTTTTATAAATAATTACAGTGACCAAAGTCAGTGCAATTCCTGCCAGCATTTGATTCGACATGCCGAAAAGCGGCCATAAAATATTAACGCCGCCATTTGGATCAAGCACGCCCATATATAAAAAATAACCCCAAGCGCCAACAATTAAAAAACTTGAAAAAAGGGAAGCGATTATTGATTCATGAAGTTTGCGATCGCGGAATTTTAATAAATCTTCAAGCATGAATCGCGCCACGCGAGTTCCAGCATCAAGGGTGGTTAAAATAAAAATCGCCTCAAACATAATCGCAAAATGATACCACATTGAAAGCATGTTGCTGCCAAAAGCAGATGAAAAAATATTAGCCATTCCAACAGCTAAAGACGGAGCTCCGCCAGTTCTGGAAAATAAAGTTTTTTCTCCCATTTGATCAGCAAGATTTTGCATTGTCGAATTTTCTAGTGGAAATCCCCAAGAAGAAATCGTTTGCGCTGCATCAACTCCAAGAGCTGCGGCGGGAGAATTTATGGCGAAGAAAATTCCCGGTTCCAAAACGCAAGCCGCAATCATTGCCATAATTGCAACAGATCCTTCAAGCAACATGCTGCCATAGCCAATTAAACGAACGTCACGTTCATCAGAAATAATTTTTGGAGTTGTGCCAGAAGAAACTAAAGCGTGAAATCCCGAGATTGCGCCGCAGGCAATTGTGATAAATAAAAAGGGGAAAACTTTGCCGCTAAAAATCGGACCAGTTCCATCAATAAATTTGGTTAATGCTGGCATTTGAATTTGTGGATGAAAAACCAGTAGCGCGATTGCTAGTAATAAAATTGTTCCTAATTTTAAAAATGAAGAAAGATAATCTCGTGGAGCCAATAATAGCCAAACTGGAAGCGTTGCCGCAGCAAAGCCATAAATTATAATTGATATTGCTAAAAACTTGCCGCTGCGATCAAAAATCAGCGATAAATTTTCATTATAATGTACAATTTTTCCGCCATAAACTGCGAGTAAAAATAATGCGATTCCCACTAAACTTGCTTCAATCACGCCGTTAGGACGAATATAATAAAGATAAATTCCAACTAGCATCGCAATTGGAATTGTCATTAAAACCGTGAAAGAGCCCCACGAACTATGCATCAAAGCTTTCACGACGACGAGTCCAAGAACGGCAATTAATATTATAATAATTGCCAGAGTTCCAATCATTGCGGCGTAACCGGCGGTTTTTCCGATTTCATCTTTGATTAATTGTCCCAAAGATTTTCCGTCGTGACGCATTGAGGAAAATAAAATTATCATATCTTGCACGGCGCCTGCAAAAACTGAGCCGATTAAAATCCATAAAGTTCCCGGTAAATATCCAAATTGCGCCGCGAGAGTAGGTCCAATTAGCGGGCCCGGTCCGGCGATTGCGGCAAAGTGATGTCCAAAAACAATCCATTTATTTGTTGGCACAAAATCTTTGCCGTCATTAATTCTATTGGCGGGAGTCGTGCGGCGACCATCGACATGTAAAATTTTTGCTGCAATCCAAGCGCTATAAAAACGATAAGCTACAAGTTGAGTGCAAACGCAGGCGGTTAAAAACCAGAGCGAGGAAATTTTTTCATCGCGAATCAGTGCAATTCCACCAAAAGAAGTGGCGCCGATAAATCCAATTGCGATCCATATAAACAGGTTTAAAAAATCTTTTTTCATTTTATTTCATTTGTGTTGTAATTTTTGCTTCGATGAAAAAAATCACTTACTTAACTCTCAAATTTTTTTTCATAATCTTGCTTCAGAGCAGTAAAATCAACATCTTATAAAGGTTTTCATGGCAGAAAAAAATACTCTTTCCATTTTGGAAACTATCAAGAAAAAAATGCACAAGCTTGATCAAAAAAGCGAAAAAATTGTTGCGCCCACAAATAGTAACGAAGAGTTTCAATATATATCTTCAGCCTTGAAAGTAGAAGCTGCAGTTGTTTCAGAAATAAAAGTTTCTGAGCAAAAAATTGATACAACAATGTCGAAATTTGAAGATGATTTGAACTTAGAAGATTTGGAAACAGAAGCAGTTCCGCCAACTTCAAACATTCCACCAATTGAAAATAAACAATCTGAAGCTCTTGATGATTTTAATCTCGATGATTTTGATCTTGACAGCGAAGCAAAAATTCCGGCTACAGATTCTCCAACAGAGAAAACGAAGCAAAATGAAGTAGATGATTTTAATGAAGATGAAATTGAAGATTTCGAAGATGAAATTGATATCGCAGAAGATGAAGTAGTTGAACAAGAAATTGAAGAAGAGTCCGAAGGTGAAGCGCCTGGAGATGTTGATTGGCTCGGAAATAAAATTATTAATGATGAGATAGAAGAAATTCCAGCAGTTGTTGCGCCAAAAGTTGATGATCTTGATTTAACTTTTAATGAAGAAGCCCATGAAGCAGAAAATGCGGAAGAAGATGTTCTTGATTTAAAAGATGGTGATTTAGAGTTAAAGCATCTTGATGAAGAAGAGTATAATGAAGAGGAATATGATGATAAAGATGTTCTAGATTCAGAAGCGCAGGAAGAAGATGTTCTTGATTTAGAAAATCATGAAGAAGAACCGTCGCTAAAAGAACTTGTTGAAGAGGATGATTTAGATTTTGCTGAATTGAAAAAACATGAAGAAACCCCCCCAACAATGGAAATCAAAGAAGAATCTTATGAAGATGATGATTTAAATTTCGATGATTTAGAAAATTTATCACCGAAAAAATTGGAACCACAAATTCATAAAGATTTGGATGATGATTTGGATTTAGAATTGAAATTGGCAGATAAAAAACCAGAAGCCCTAAAAATCAAAACTCCGTCAGTTATGGCTTCGAAAAATCCAATTGATTTTTTTGATTTAGAAATGAAGGAAAAATCAATATCGCAAACAGTTTTAAAAACATCTTCAAACGATGAAATTGATCTGGAATTTGAAAAAGAAATAATGGGTTTAAAACCAGCGCTACTTCCGGAAAAACTAGTTGAAGATTTTATTAGCAATCCTGCGCCGCTTCAACCTCAAGCAGCGCAGCAAAATTATGACTCTCAAAGTCAGGTTTCTGTTGTGAATGCATCAAAAGGAGCAAATAATATGGGTAATGGAATTTACGATTCAACGCTGCGTCAGGTCGGTGATTCGCTAAGAAAATTAGTTGATGCAAAAAATGTAGTTTCGGGAATTTCAACTTTCTCGCAAGGTCCAGCTTTTGTGGAATTAGCAACTCATTTGATGGAACCTAAGTTAGAAAAATGGTTGAATGAGCATTTACCAGACTTGGTTGAAAAGATTGTTCGCGAAGAGATTAAAAAAATTATTCCGAAGGATTAGATTTAAAAAACCGAGCGAATTCTTAAGTCATCGAGCAAAGCCCGCTTCAACGCATCTTCAAAACGATCGCGTGATTAGGCGCTGTTACATATAGAGACTAAATATGGACAACGTTCAAGAGTTAATAGTAGTCGTAAATTAAGAAGACAAAACACGCGACCATAAATAAAACCGGCAAACACCACAAAAAAAACCGGCCGTTTTTTTGATTAGTGCTGGTTAGAATATCTTCGCCAAATTCTTTTACTAATTTGGTTTTAATTTCTTCATTTGTTAATCCGCTAGAAATTTTCTGGCGGATTAACTTTCTCATTTCGTAAGAAAATTCTGTATTTGAATTCTCAATAACTTGCCCGCCGCAGATTAAGCAGCGCACTTCTAAAAAAAGCTCCATGGCTCGTTGTTCTTGGGCTTCATCTGGAAGTCTTGCTTCGGGGGAAAGTGCAAAAGCGGAGAGAGAGAAAAAGATTAAAGTTAGGGTAAGAAATAGAGTTAAGCGGGTAAAAAGTTTCGTGAATGATATACTCATTTACATTTTAAAAAATTCTTAGTTAATCTGTCAGTGAATTAGGTAACCTTTACATGGATGACCACATGGATGACCACGAGTTTTTTGCTAGTTTCTAATCTGCTAATTAGAGAAGTTTTTGAAAGTCTTGAGAATAAAAAAAGCTGATTTTTAGTCAGCCATTTTTTTAATTATTCCCAGTTTAAGATATCGCCTTTTTCATCTTTTTAATTACCGATCCAAGCCCTTCAAATATAGCTTCGCCAATAATGAAGTGACCAATATTTAGTTCTATTATTTGTGGAATTTGAGCAATTATTTTAGCAGTTTTGTAGTTTAATCCGTGTCCGGCGTGGCATTCTAAACCAAGTTCTTCGCAAAGCGCAGCGCAGATTTTTATTTTTTCAAATTCAGTTTTACATTTTTCTTTCAAAGCGTGGCAAAATTCGCCAGTGTGAAGTTCAACAATGTCTGCGCCAATTTTTTTAGCAGTGCGAATTTGTTTTTCATTAGCATCAACAAAAAGCGACACACGAATTTTTTTGGCGCGAATTTTTTTAATCATGGCGGCTAAAATTTTTTCATTTTTCACCACATCAAGCCCACCTTCAGTTGTAACCTCTTGTCTTTTTTCTGGTACAATACAAACCGCATGGGGCTTGGTTTTAAGAGCAATTGCCAACATTTCTTTGGTTGCGGCCATTTCTAAATTTATCGGCAAATTTATTTCTTTTTTTAAGCGTTTTAAATCTTCATCGCGAATGTGGCGGCGATCTTCGCGTAAATGAATTGTAATTCCGTGCGCTCCATTTTTTTGCGCTAAAATTGCCGCATCAATCGGGTCGGGATGAGTTCCGCCGCGAGCGTTTCTGATTGTGGCAACGTGATCAATATTTACGCCTAGCCTAATTAATCTTTTTTTCATAAATTACTAAAAAAGTTAAATAACAAATACAACTCAATATCATCGCAAATGGAAAGCCATTGGCGCCAAAAAAACTAAATAAAATTCCGCCAAATAAGCTGCCAAAAAAAGATCCAGCAGATCCAATTAATTGAAAAGTAGAATTGGCAGCAACTAATCTAGTTTTGGAATAATCATCATTACAAATTTTAAAAACCGAAACAAAAATGCAGGCAATAAAAATGCCAAAAATGAAATAAATTACTATCAGAAGTAGATAAGGTTGATGAAAAAATAATATAGTTAAAAAGCAGCATAAACAGCCGATGAAACCAAATTTTATGGTTTGGTAAGGATTCCATTTTTTAAGAGCAAAACCAACTAAAACATCAAAAAATCCACTCGCCATATAAGCGCTAATTAAAAGGCCGGCAGTTTCACTTGGTAAACCAATATTAACACCAAAAACTACGGTGAAAGTTAGTAAAAGATAAGTTTGAAAATCGAGAAAAAAACGCGCCAAAAAAGAACGTGGATTATGTTGAAAAAATTCACGAAGATTAATGCGCTCAGATTCTAATTTGGGTTGCGGACTTTTTCTTAAGGGCGTCAAGCAATAAAAAGATGCAATTGCCAAAAGTGCAGAAATTGCGAATGAAATATAATGCGCAGCGCCCGTAACGCTTACTATTACTGGTCCCAGCGCAACTCCAGCGGAAATTATCATGCTAAAAATTCCGGTGGCGACACCGCGTTGATTATTTTTGACTAAAATGTTCATCCAAGATTGACGAGTGATTACATACATAAACCACAAAGATCCCATCATGAAAGCAAGTGCCGCCCACAGGTAAAAATTTTGATAAAAATAAATCAGAAAAATAATTGCCGCGTAACCAAATGAACTAAATTTTAACACCCGCATCATGGTGAAATATGAAACCAAGCGGCTCAAAAAAAATGACATTAAAACGCCGCCAAAAGTGTCAATCGTAAATGCAATACCAATACGAGCTGCATCAACGCCGTGCAAGGTTAAAATGGTGGGGAAAGTAACTAAATTAATTCCCATCGCTATTGCAAAAAGCAAAATACTTAAAAAGAGAAAATTAAGCTCTCGGGGAAAAGTTAGTTGTTGAAAAACTTGTTGCACTTTTGGTGGTAAGTTTTGGTTAAATTGGGGAGATTTTGGTTTTAATAAATAAGAATCAAATATCCTACAAAAATTTATTTTGACTTATTTTATATAAAAAATATATCGCGTCTTCTTTTTGCTTTGAATTGTAATGAATTTTATGAGGTTTTTATGTTTAAAAGAGTTTTTGGTATTCAACCTAAGTTTGTTAGTCCAATTCACAATTCCCATTTTTTCACTACAATTTCTAAAAAAGGATATGAATCTTTAGAGAAAAAATCTCTCGAAGAGTTGAGAAAAGAGGCTTGTTATAAAATTGCCAAAGACGTTTTTTTGCCAGAATATTGGAAGATTTATAAAGAAACTCTTCCATCGGAGCCTTGTAAATTAGAAGATCGCTTCGATGTTATAGTTAATTCTTTAGGAAAAAAATTAGAAAAATTTTTCAATGCGCAAGAATCTAAATCCGCAGATGATATGGTCAAATCTAATGGTTACAAAAATTTACTGAATCGTCCACAAGTTATTGCCCATCCAAATATGGAATTGCCAATCTCAATAACTTCAAAACAGCCATTTAGAGGAAGATTGGAATATAATATTTCTAATCCAGAAGATGTTAAAAAAGTTCAAGAAAGCTATCTTTCGAACTTTTCATTTGGATTTCCTCTTCCAGAAATTTCACAAAAAATTGAATTAGAAAGAATGGCGCGAGAAGATGCTATTAAAGACTCTAAGCCTACAAATTTTCCAGCGTTAAATACCGCTTTGAAATTGCAACCGGTAGAAAAACAAGCAACTCCAAATACTTAGAGTCTATCTAAAATCCTAAGCAGGACGGGTTTTGCAACCACTACCGTCCGGTTAAGAAATTACTAAAACCCTACCAACCCTTGTAAGTCAAAGATTTAGATGGGGTAAAAAGTTTTTTCAATCTAGAAATGATTCCTGAACTATCCTTTTAAAAAAGAAGAAATTCATGAATCGCAATTCGGGTAAATTTGTTTTTAGTCACATCTTGAAATTCATGCTGAAGCATGAGTTTGATCAATGTGTTTTGCGTCACGGCGGTAATTATCGATATCTTATGCGAACTTTTTGCAATTCTAAATTTTTTGAAACGGACGTACATCTAGCTACGCTTAACTTTCAAAAAATTTAGAATCACAAAAATTTCTTAGAAAAACTTGATTTGCGACAGCGCCATTATGGTGATAATTTGATTTGAGGTTTTAATTCAAAGATTTGAAATTTTTTTAAAATAAATATGGATTTTAAAACTTTTAACTTTTCTAGATAAACATTTCTTAATTTGTTTTGTTGAAAGCATTCGCGTCGGCTTTACTTTAACTAAAATCGATTTCACTTCTTCTATTTCCAAAAAAAATGTCAGAAAAATCCAAAACACCTTTACTTGATAAAGTTAAAATCCCTGCCGATTTAAAGCGCTATTCGCTGCCTGAAATTAAGCAGATTTCTGATGAATTGCGCATTGCTACAATTGACTCCGTTTCACAAACGGGTGGGCATTTGGGCGCGGGTTTGGGAGTTGTTGAAATCACTACAGCACTGCATTATGTTTTTGATACGCCGCATGACAAAATTATTTGGGATGTTGGTCATCAAGCATATCCGCATAAAATTTTAACTAATCGGCGCGAGCGCATGAACACAATTCGCCAGCCCTCTGGGCTTGCTGGTTTTACGCGTCGTGCTGAAAGCGAATATGATGTTTTTGGAGCGGGACATAGCTCAACTTCTATCTCCGCGGCACTTGGAATTTCGGTTGCTAAAAAATTCAAAAAAGAAAAATCGCATGTAATTGCGGTAATAGGCGACGGCGCAATGTCGGCAGGAATGGCTTATGAGGCCATGAATAACGCCGGCGCTTTAGAAGATGAATTTTTTCATGACAATCGTTTAGTGGTGATTTTAAACGACAATGACATGTCGATTGCACCACCAACTGGTGCAATGTCGCATTATTTTTCACGTCTGGCTGCTTCCAAATCCTATTTAAAAATTCGTGGTTTAACCAAAAAACTTTCGCATAAATTGCCCGATTCTTTATCGCGCTTCCCCCGCAAATTCGAAAAAGCCGCCAAAGAATGGTGGATGGGCGGTAATGTTTTTGAAGAAATGGGTTTTTATTATATCGGTCCAATTGACGGGCATGATTTGGATGTTTTGGTTCCGATTTTAAAAAATATTCAAGCTGATCATTCAACCGATCCTATTTTAATTCACTGCGTCACCGAGAAAGGTCGCGGTTATGTTGAAACCATGAAGTCGGATGATAAATTACACGCGGTGGCGAAATTTAATCCTGAAACTGGTGAACAAGAAAAAGCAGTTTCAAAATTCTTAAGTTATTCAAAAATTTTCGGAAATAGGCTTTCTGAGTTGGCAAAAAAAGATGACAAAATTTTAGCAATAACCGCCGCAATGCCGAGTGGAACTGGTTTGGATGGTTTTGCTAAAGCTCATCCAAATAGAATTTTTGATGTTGGAATTGCCGAACAACATGCAGTTACATTCGCTGCGGGATTGGCTTGCGAAGGTCTGAAACCTTACGCTGCAATTTATTCAACTTTTTTACAACGAGCTTATGATCAAGTAGTTCATGATGTTGCGGTGCAAAAACTTCCCGTACGTTTTGCAATTGATCGCGCTGGTTTTGTCGGCGCTGATGGTCCAACTCATGCTGGTTCGTTTGATGTGTCATATTTAATCAACCTGCCCAACTTCGTTTTGATGGCAGCGTCTGACGGTCAGGAATTGGTCAAAATGGTTAATACTGCAAATTCAATTAATGATCGTCCAAGCGCTTTTAGATATCCAAGAGGTGAGGCGAGTGAGGTGATAAATTTTAATGATGATGAAATTTTAGAAATCGGCAAAGCCCGCATAATTCAAGAAGGTGCGCAGATTGCGATAATTTCTTACGGCACGATTTTGGAAAATGTTTTGGCGGCGGTGAAAATTCTTGAAACCAATGAAACCATAAAAGTAACTATAGTTGACGCACGTTTTGCCAAACCTTTTGATGAAGAATTATTTTCCAATATTGCCAAAACTCACGAAATTGTGATAACAATTGAAGAGGGCGCAATTGGTGGCTTTGGTTCGGCGGTGACGCAATTTTTCTTAAATTCGGGTTTGATGAATCAGCCTAAATTTAAGTTCCGCTCACTTTTTATGGCGGATGAATTTATCGAACAAAATAAAATCGCAACAATGCGCGATGAAGCGGGAATTGGTGTTAATAATATTGTTGAATTGGTAAAAAATTTATTAATGCCATTTAAATAATGCAGAAAATTCCATGAAAAACCGCCCGCTCGCAGATCTTTTGCGCCCCGAAAATTTAGAAGATGTAATTGGTCAAGATCATCTTTTTGGCGAATCTGGCGCTTTAAATATGATAATAAAATCAAAAAATGTTCCTTCGATGATTCTTTGGGGGCCATCGGGAGTTGGAAAAACCACGATTGCCAAAGCTTTAGCCAAAATTTCTCAGGCTGATTTTATTTCAATCTCCGCCATAAATTCTGGTGCGGCTGATATTAGAAAAGTTATTGAACAAGCCAAATTACGCCAAATTCGTAGCAATGATTTTGAAAATTTGTTGGATGTTGTTGAGCATAAATCGAGCAAAACTATTTTGATGATTGACGAAATTCACCATTTTAACAAAACGCAGCAGGATCTTTTTTTGCCATTTATTGAAGATGGCACGATAATTTTGATTGGTACTACAACTGAAAATCCTTCATTCCAGCTTAACTCGGCGTTACTTTCGCGTTGTAAAGTTGTAACCTTAAAAATTCTTGATGAAGCAGCGCTAGAAAAAATTATTGAGCGCGCAGAAAAAATTATAAAAAAGAAATTACCAATTTCAAAAGATGCGCGGTGCAGCTTGTTAAGCTTGGCTTGCGGCGATGCGCGTTATTTGCTTAACGCTTGCGAAGAATTATTTTTGCTCGATTTAAAAAAAGAAATTTCTGCTAATCAACTGTTAGATATAGTTTCCAAACGCGCGGCCCATTTTGATAAAAAAGGTGATTTTCATTATAATTTAATCAGCGCTTTTCACAAAAGCCTGCGCGGCTCTGATGTTGATGCCGCGCTTTATTATTTGGCGCGCATGATTGAAGCTAAACAAGATCCTTATTATATTTTGCGTCGTCTCGCGCGCTTTGCTACCGAAGACGTTGGAATGGCTGATCCAAATGCGCTTTTACAAGTTATGGCGGCGAAAGAAAATTATGATTTTTTAGGTCATCCTGAAGGTGA
This sequence comes from Rickettsia typhi, assembly GCA_945862455.1. Classification (GTDB taxonomy): domain Bacteria; phylum Pseudomonadota; class Alphaproteobacteria; order Rickettsiales; family UBA1997; genus UBA2645. Next base: position 54,627 of record CAMAXU010000003.1, read on the forward strand.
TTATGCTTTAAGTCACGCCACGATTTATTTGGCAACCGCGCCAAAATCTAACGCTAGTTATTTGGCGCATAATGCTGCAATTGTAGCGGCTTCTCAAACTACAAAATTAATGCCGCCAAAAAATATTTTAAACGCGCCAACTAAAATGATGAAAGAGCAGGGTTTTGGGCAAGGTTATATTTACGATCACGACACGCCAAATTGCTTTTCAGGACAAGAATTTTTTCCACCAGAATTGTTGAAAAAAGAGCGCCCAAAATTCTATGAACCAAATGAGCGTGGCTTTGAAAGAGATGTGAAAAAGCGAGTGGAATATTGGGAAAATTTGCGCAATAAAATTCGTGGTGAAGATTAATTTATAAGATTCTATTGAGATGACACTCTATTGAAATGCTTAACGACGAACAGCATCAATTCTGGGTGACAACCTTTTTCTTTTGGTTTGCTGTTCTGTATCGCTGTCTGAAGCACTTCTTGTAGCATCGATTATTTCATCCGAAAGCCTAGTTACTATTGCGCTTGAAGAGAAGATACTATTTGGAATGCTTCTTTGATTTAACAAAGCTTCTATTTCCTCAAAACCTTCTGACTCTCTTAATTGCAGATTTAAATTTTCGCGAGCGTTAGCATCAATTATAATTTCTTGTTGCTGTAAAAGAAGTTTTGAAATTTCTAGGTTTCCGCTTCCAATTGCTGTTGCGAGAACTGAGTTGCCATTATGGTTTATGGCATTGATGTCGGCACCTTTTTGAATAAGGGAAAACGTGATTTCCGCATTATCGGAATTGCTATCTGCGATATAATGCAAAGCAGTATTGCCGTTTCGATTGGTGAATTTTACATCGGCATTTTGTGAAATTAAAAAACTCGCAACATCAAAATTTTTGCAATAGATTGCGAGTATTAATGCAGAAAAGCTTTCTGTTGTTGAGTCAATTAAATCAGGCCTTTTTTCAATTATTAAACTGCTTACTTCCAAACTACCAAATCCAAAATGAAGTTCATTATAACCGGCATTAGTTGGATTTCCTAAAACTGCGCCTCGATCTATTAAAAATCGCAAAGCATCAACTTGCGAATGACGTGCTGCAAAATGGGTAGCAGCAGCGTCATATAGATCATCACAGCGATTAATATCTCCAGGCCTATTTCCTAAAAAACTTTCTAACCCTGCAATATTACCATTTTGGGCGGCACGCAAAAATTCAAGAAATTCATTGTCACTGGTGTGACCTAAAGATTCTTCAATTATTGCGATATTTAAATTTGCAATCGCCATTATCTATTAGTTTTGCCAGTTGTAGCGAGGCTAGGAAATGTATTTTTTAAATTATCAGCTATTATTGTTTTGGCTTTTTTCTTATCATTTTGTTCTTTTCTGACTTCAGTAGTTGAATCTGGTATACAACTTAAACTTGGGATTTGAGAAGTGGAAGTGGCGCTTTCAGCGTCAATATTCATGGCATCTAAAGGAGTTTTTAAATCATCCAATGAATCAATAACGCGTTTTTTACCGCTACCAGATGAACCTATATTATCTGTTAATTTAACTTCTTCTCTTCTAATTTTTGGAACATGGCGCTGAATGTTAAGTGGAGCTTCTGGTCTAGATTTTGTGCGTTCATCATCGGAAGATCCTCTTTCATCGAAAGAGAATTTCAAATCCTCATCTGAAAACTCTTCATCAGAACTATTTTTAGAGGTATCTCTAAAATCTTCAAAAGGATGCCCAATAGGTTTAAAAGTATTTTTTTTCATATGTTTAATAATTAATTTTTAAAATTTTCGCGCATTAATTTAAAAGTAATACTATCGTGAAGCGCGCGAAATGAAGCGTCAACGATATTTTCCGAAACACCAATTGTTGTCCATTTACTTTCACCATCTGTTGACTCAATCTGCACTCGTGTAATCGCTTGCGTGCCATCTGATGGCGTTAAAATTCTAACTTTATAATCAGTTAATCGTACATTTTTTAAACTTGGATATTTACGCGAAAGACTTTTGCGAAGCGCTTTATCTAAAGCATTCACCGGCCCATTTCCTTCGGCAACTGCCATTGTGGTTTTATTGCCGATTTTAATTTTTATTGTTGCCTCGGCAATGGTTAAAATTTTGCCTTTGGCATCGAATTTTCTTTCGTCCAAAACACGAAATCCAACCAAATCAAAAAAATTCGGCACAACTGAAAGTGATTTTTTAGCCAGAATCTCAAAGCTGGCGTCAGCCGCATCATAAGCGTAACCTTTGGCTTCCAACTCTTTTACTTTATTTACTAAATCTGCAATTTGGCTAACTTTTACTTCATCGCGCATATCAATGCCAATTTCTTTTAAACGTGCGATAATATTGGAACGGCCGGCTTGGTCGGAAATCATGATCTGGCGCTGATTACCAACTTTTTCTGGTTCGATATGTTCGTAGGAAGTTGGGTTTTTAGCAACTGCCGAAACATGCAATCCGCCTTTGTGGGCGAAGGCATATTTGCCAACATAAGGCGCAAATTTGTCGCGTTCTTTATTCAATAAATCATCGAGAAAATTGGCGGTGTGAACCAGATTTTTTAAATGCTTTTCATCAATTCCAACATCATAACCCATTTTCAAACAAAGAGTTGGAATGATGCTGATTAAATTAGCATTGCCGCAACGCTCACCCAAACCATTGATTGTTCCTTGAACTTGGCGAACTCCTGATTCAACGGCAGCAAGTGAATTGGCAACGGCATTTCCGGTGTCATTGTGACAATGAATTCCTAAATTTTCGCTTGGAATATGTTTGGTAACTTCTTTAACAATTTTAGAAATTTCGCTGGGCAAAGTTCCGCCGTTGGTGTCGCAAAGCACAACCCAACGCGCGCCTGCTTCGTAAGCGGTTTTAGCAGCTTTAAGGGCAAATTTTGGATTGGCTTTATAACCATCAAAAAAATGTTCGCAGTCAAACATCGCTTCCTTTTTTTTCTTCACGATATGTTTGATTGAATCAGAAATCATTTCCAAATTTTCACTTTCAGAAATATGCAGCGCATGCTCTAAATGGAAATCCCAAGTTTTACCAACAATGCAAACTGATTTCACATCACTGTTAATTAAAGCGTTTAAACCATTGTCATTAGAGGCTGAAACGCCATTGCGGCGCGTCATACCGAAAGCAGAAAAACGGGATTTTTTTAATTTTGGTAGATTGGCAAAAAACTCATCATCAGTTGGATTTGCGCCCGGCCAGCCACCTTCAATATAATCAATTCCCAAAGCATCTAAAGCGCCGGCAATTTCAATTTTATCCTGAATAGTAAAATTCACCGTGCTAGTCTGCGCGCCGTCGCGCAAGGTTGAATCATATAAATAAACTCGTGGTTTTTTTGTCATTTCGTTATTTATTTTTAAACCAAAAATATCGCCATTCCAAGAATTGCAAACAAAGCCGAAGCGCTCCAGAAGGTTCTCACAACTTTCTGCTCCGACCATCCTAATTTTTCAAAATGATGATGCAGTGGTGCCATTAAAAAAATTCTTTTTTTACGAAGTTTGTAGGATCCAACTTGTAAAATTACCGAAACTGCTTCGGCAACAAACAAAATTGAAATCACAAAAAATACAAATTCTTGTTTAATAATAATCGCGATAACACCAAGGGCAGAGCCAATCGACAGACTTCCAACATCGCCCATAAAAACTTTTGCCGGCTTTAAATTGAAAGTTAAAAATGCTAAAATAGCGCCAATTAAAGTTATGCAAAAATAAATCAATTCTTGCGAATTTTGAATGTTGGGAACGAAAAATTTTTGGTTAGTAGGATCAGGATTAGTGCCAATTAAAATCAAGGCACCAAGACAAACAGCATTAATAATTGCCGGAACTGAAACTAAGCCGTCAAGCCCATCTGTAAGGTTAACGGCGTTGGAAGTGCCGACAATTACGAAAGTTACAAATAACACATAAAGCACTATTCCAAGTGAAATCCAATGTCCCGAGCCGATTGGCAGGTAAACACGATTTTTAAAATGAATGGCATCAACACTTCCCAGCCACACAAAAGCAGCGCCGATAATTATGAATTGAATTATTAATTTTATACTGCCGCGAAAGCCATTGGGATTTTTGTAAATTACTTTCATCAAGTCGTCTGTAAGTCCGATAAGAGCGAAGGCTACAAAAACAAAACATACAATCCAGATGTAGGAATTGCTTAAATCAAGAAAAAGAAAAGTTGAAATTAGAGTAGCCAAGACAATAAAAATTCCGCCCATTGTTGGGGTTTTTGTTTTTGTATGTATGTGACTTTCTGGTCCATCTAGGCGGATTGGCTGATAAATGCTTTTAGTATTGATGAAGGAAATATATTTTTTAGTACTAAAAAATCCGATAAGATATGATGAAGCCAAACAAATAAAGGCTTTAACCCAGATATTTTGCAAAAGAACTAAACTAGTGAGCACTGGTTTTATTGGTTAATTTTTCAATTATTTTTTCCATCTTTGTTCCACGCGAACCTTTAACATAAAGAATATCGCCATCTTGCAAAAGATTCTGAATTTCAAGACTTGCCGAAGTTGAGTCGGAAAAAACTTTATAAGGATTGGATAAATTTTTTGTCATTTCAGTCATTCTTTGTCCAACTGCAACAACAAAATCAATTTTTGATTCATTTAAATATTCCGCGATTTCATTATGCAATTCAACTGATTTTTCACCAAGTTCTAACATATCTCCAATTGCGGCGATCACACGGTTTTTGCCCAAAGCATTTTTTAGTTCAGTTGCATATTCAAATCCAGCGCGCATTGAAGGCAAACTGGCATTATAACTATCATCAATAATTGTTATGATTTTTTGATCAAAAAAAACGTCAAAAGCCTTGCCGCGACCAGCGATATTTTCTATTTTTGAAAGCTCAATAAGACCAAGATTCAAATCTTTTGTTAGCAAATCAAGAGCTGCGGCAATGATTAATGAATTAAAAATCATAATTTTGCTGCTGGCAGAAATTTTGTAGAAAATCTTAGTTTTATTTTTAGTGGCGATAGAAACTTCAGAATTATTTATGTCAATGATTTCAGATTTTTCTAGGCAATAGTTGCTTTCAAGGTTGCGGCCAAAACTCAAAATATTTTCTGTTTTTAATCCCGCGATTTCAGCCTGTTTTTTGATAAATTTAAAATGCAGATTGTCGCGATTAATTAACGCAATTCCATCTTCATTTAATCCGGCAAAAATTTCCGATTTTGCCAGCGCGATTTCTTCTTCATTTTTGAAAAATTCTATGTGCACCGGCCCAACATTGGTAATGATTGCGAGGTGAGGGCGCGCCAATTTTGAAAGAGGTTTAATTTCATTGAAATGATTCATGCCCATTTCAAAAATTCCGAAATCGCAATCTTTCGAAAAATTACAAAGTGAAAGCGGCAAACCAATATGGTTGTTGAGATTGCCAAAAGTCGCGAAAGTTTTTCCATAAGTTGAAAATGCTAATTTCAACATTTCTTTGGTGGTGGTTTTTCCAACTGAACCAGTAATGGCAATGATTTTTGCCAGACTTCTTTTGCGCGAAAAAGCAGCGAGTTTATAAAGCGCTTCAAAAGTGTTTTTAACTAAAAGAAAATCAGAGTTTTTAGTTTTTTCTAAAGCAGATTTATTGTGAACCAACAAAAGTTTGCAGCCATTATTTGCAGCTTGTTCAAGAAAATCATGGGCATCATTATTTTCACCTTTTAGCGCAATAAATAATCCTTTTTTGGGAGTTTTACGACTGTCAATTATAACTTCATCAATTGCTAAATTATCTGTAATTTTATGCTCTAAAATCTCGCCAGATAATGCTTCAATTAATTCTTCTTTCGTCCAAAGTGTCATGATTATTTATTCCTAAAAAATTCTTGAATTTCCTCTTCTTCAAATCTTGCGCCAAATTTTTGAATAATTTTTGCCGCAATTAAATTTCCGAAATGCGCCGCTTCTTCAAGCTCAAAATCATTAGCCAAGCCATATAAAAATCCAGCTGCAAAAGCATCGCCAGCGCCTGTTGTATCAACCAATTTTGAAATTTTGCTGGCGGGCGATGAAAATGATTTTTCTTTAAAAAAAACTTCGCAACCTTTCTCAGCTTTTGTAATTACGGCGATTAATTTTTTATTATGTGAAAAAAGTTCTACTAAATTTTCTGAAAGCTGCAAAGCCTCGGATTCATTGGCAAAAAGAATATCTAAATCATTTTTAACTAACGATAAAAAATCATCTTTGTGACGCGAAACGCAGAAAGAATCAGATAAAGAAAATGCTACTTTTACATCATTTTTTTTGGCGAGTTTTATAGCTTTTTTCAACGCTTTAATTGTGTTTGGCGCATCCCATAAATATCCTTCTAAATATAGAATTGATGAGCCTTCAAAATCTTTTTCATCAATATCATTTTCTGTAATTTCTGATGCGCAGCCAAGAAAAGTACACATAGTTCTTTGGGCATCTGGCGTAACTAAAATAAATGATTTTGCTGAAAAGTTTGGATGCGTTTCGTTGCTCACAAACTCAGCGCCGGTTTTAGTAATTTCACTAATATATTTTTTGCCAAATTCATCATTTCCAACTTTGCCGATGAATGATGATGCGCAACCAAGCTGTGAAAGCGCTGCGATAGTATTTCCAACTGATCCGCCAGAAGTGATTTTTTCTGATTTTAACTTAGCAAGTTTTTGAGTTGTGTCATTGTCGATTAGCGACATTGAGTTTTTTATTAAGCCATTTTCAGCTAAAAACTGATCATCGATTTTACAAAGAACATCAACAATTGCGTTGCCGATTCCGAGGATTTTATTCATGTTTATTTTAAATATTTGTATTGTTTATAAATCGCATGGACCCCGTCGTGAAGACGGGGTGACAAGTATACTGGGGTGACAAACATATTTGGTGTCACCCATTCGTGAATAAGGGGTGACAAACATATTTTGTGTCACCCCGTCTTTACGACGGGGTTCATGCGGATTTTAATTAATTTAACTAACTATAATCTTAAAAAACTTTTTCTTCCCAATCGATAAGTCAAAATTATCGGTATTAATAATAGAATGTGAAACATCTAAAACCACCTCACCATTGATTTTAATCGCTTTTCCTTCAATTAGTTTTTTCGCCGCACCTTTCGATTCTGCCGCACCAATTTCAAAAATAATATCGACTAATTTTTTGGTTTTTTCATCTTCCAAAGAAATTTCTTTTTCCTCAAAAGCCGCCGTATTTTTTGCTACAAAAATTTCGCGCGCTTTTTGCAAAACTTCATTGGCAGTTTTTTCACCGTGACAAATTTTAGTTGCTTCAAAAGCTAGAATTTCCTTGGCTTGGTTGATTTCTTGATCTTTTAATTTTTCTAAATTTTCAATTTCCGAAATTTCTAAATCACTAAAAAGTCGCAAAAATTTTCCAACATCAGCATCGTGAGTATTTCTAAAATATTGGAAATAATCAAAAGCCGAAAGCATGGTTTCATCCAGCCAAACCGCGCCATCTGCGGTTTTACCCATTTTTTTGCCGTCGGCTGTGGTTAATAAAGGCGAAGTTAATCCGAAAACGTCCGTGCCAGCTATTTTTGATTTTCCTAAATCTTTTTTTTGTGGGGCTGTAATATCTTCAATGCTTCCCGATCCTGATCTTGATCTAAAAGTATCTTCACTGTGTTTTTTTCTTATTAACTCAACGCCATTAATAATATTTCCCCATTGATCAGAACCGCCGATTTGCAGATGGCACCCGTATTTTTTATTAAGCTCAAAAAAGTCGTAAGCTTGCAAAATCATGTAATTAAATTCGAGAAAGCTTAAAGGTTGTTCGCGCTCCAAGCGCGTTTTAACTGAATCGAAAGTTAGCATGCGATTTATCGAAAAATGGCGACCGACATCGCGCAAGAAATCGAGGTAATTTAGGTTTTTTAACCAATCATCATTATTCACCAAAACGGCGGCGTTTGTGCCTTCAAAGCTGATAAATTTTTCTAAAGTTTTTTTAATTCCGCTTAAATTTTCTTGAATTTTTTCTGCAGTTAAAACTTGGCGCGCTTCGTCCTTTCCGCTTGGATCGCCGATTTTCGTGGTTCCGCCGCCGAGCAAAACAATTGGTCTGTGACCATGTTTTTGTAAAAGGCGCAGAATCATGATTTGAATTAAGCTTCCAGCGTGCAAGCTTTTTGCGGTGCAATCAAAGCCAATATAAGCGGTGATTGATTCGCGAGCCATTAATTCTTTTAATTCTTTTTCGTGAGTGCATTGCGCAAAAAATCCGCGCGCGTGAAATTCTTCAAGAAAATTTGATTTTAAATTCATTTTAGGAAGTTATATTTTAGTGAAATAAAATGCTCATGGTGACAATGAGAATGTGATGATTATTGTAAAAATATTATCAAAACCGCGCCTAAATTAAGCAATCCATTTTTGAAATGAATATTGAAGAAAAACAAAATTTAACATCGCAGTGGTTTAAAGATTTACGTGATAAAATTTGCGCCGAATTTGAAAAAATTGAAGTAGAATTTAACGCCGAAAATCCGGGAAAATTTGTTAGAAAAAACTGGGATCGTCCAGATAAATCGGGCGATGGCGGTTCTGGCGAAATGTCTTTAATGAAAGGCAATGTTTTTGAAAAAGTTGGAGTAAATTTTTCTAAAGTTTACGGCGAATTTAGTGAAGAATTTAGAAAACAAATTACGGGTGCTGCCAAAACCGGAAAATTTTGGGCGAGCGGAATTTCTTTGGTGGCACATATGAAATCGCCTTTAGTGCCGGCGGTTCATATAAATACACGCTTTATTTGCACCGAAGAAAATTGGTTTGGTGGTGGTTCCGATTTGAATCCAATGTTTGAAGTTGCGCAAGATACCGCAGATTTTCACGCAGCTTTTAAAAAAGTTTGTGATGAAGCAGATCCTAATTATTATAAAAAATTCAAGGAATGGTGCGATGAATATTTTTTTATAAAACATCGCGGAGTTGCGCGTGGCGTGGGTGGAATTTTTTATGATAATTTAAATTCTGGTGATTTTGAAAAAGATTTTTCTTTTACCCGCAATGTTGGGCTGGCTTTTTTAGAAATTTTTCCAAAACTAGTAAGGCGCCACATGTTAGAAAAATGGAATGATGCAGAGCGCGAAGAACAGCTCAGAAAGCGCGGACTTTATGCCGAATTTAATTTAGTTTACGATCGTGGTACAAAATTTGGTTTAATGACGGGAGGCAATGTGGAAGCAATTCTGATGTCGCTTCCGCCTTTGGCAAAATGGGATTAATTAAATAGAATTAACAAGTAAAAACTTTAACAAATGCAAAAATTAGAAAAAATCTACGAAGGAAAGGCTAAACAACTTTTCGCCACTGAAGATAAAAATCTTTTGATCCAATATTTTAAAGATGACGCCACCGCCTTTAACGCGCTAAAAAAAGCGGTTATTGAAGGGAAAGGTGTTTTAAATAATGTGATTTCGGAATATATTATGCTTGAAATAGCTAAAGCAGAAGTTCCAACACATTTTGTAAAAAGATTAAATGAGCGTGAACAATTAGTGCGTAAAGTTAAAATTATTCCTTTGGAAGTTATTGTTAGAAATGTGGCTGCAGGATCAATGGCGAAGCGTCTCGGAATTGAAGAAGGTGTTGAATTATTAGCACCGGCTTTGGAGATTTGTTTAAAAGATGATGCGCTTGGTGATCCGCTAATTAATGATGATCATGCGATTAATGTTTTAAAAGTTGTGACTCGCGAACAATTAGAAGAAATAAAAAAACATACGCTAAAAATTAACAAAATTTTGCGCGCAATGTTTAAAAATATCGGCATCAAACTGGTTGATTTTAAGATCGAATTTGGATTTGATGCAGATTCTAAAATTGTTCTAGCTGACGAGATCAGCCCTGATAGTTGTAGGTTATGGGACGAAAAAACTTTAGAAAAATTAGATAAAGATCGTTTCAGGAGAGATCTTGGCGGTTTGGTTGAGGCTTACAGTGATGTGGCTTCGCGTTTAGGAATTAAGATATAATACAATTTATAAAATCATGAAAATCAGAATTTTAATTTCTCTAAAAAAAGGTGTTTTAGACACGCAAGGTAAAGCAATTGAAGGTTCTTTAAATAAGAATCTGGGCTTTAATCAAATTTCTCAAGTTAGACAGGGAAAGGTTGTAGAGCTTGAAATTGCTGAAACCAATCCGGCTAAAATTAAAGAAATTGTCGATGAAATTTGCGATAAGCTTTTAGTGAATAAGATTATTGAAAACTACAGTTACGAGGCTATCTAAAATGAAATCTGCAGTAATTACATTTCCGGGTTCAAATTGTGATCGCGATGCTTTAACAGCATTGCAAAAAGTTGGTAGTAAAGTTCAAAAAATCTGGCACCAAGAAACTAAACTTGATGATAATCTCGATTTAATCGTGGTTCCGGGCGGTTTTTCTTACGGCGATTATTTGCGTTCCGGCGCGATGGCAGCAATTTCACCAGTAATGATGGAGGTTAAAAGACTTGCAGATAAAGGGGTGCGAGTTTTAGGAATTTGTAACGGATTTCAAATTTTAACCGAAGCCGGCTTGCTTCCAGGCGTTTTGCTGCGTAATAAAAAAATTAAATTTATCTGCCGCGAAGTTTCACTTCGTGTTGAAAATTCTGATTCCGCTTTCACGAGAAAATATAAAAAAAATCAGGTTATCCGCGTCCCAATCGCTCATATGGATGGAAATTATTTTGCTGACGCTGAAATTTTAAAAAAATTGGAAGTCGAGGGAAATATTGCTTTTAGATATGTCGATATTGAAGGAAATTTGACCGATGAATCTAATTCAAATGGTTCTGCCTTAAATATTGCTGGCGTATTTAACGATAAAAGAAATGTGCTTGGAATGATGCCGCATCCTGAAAGAGCGATTGATGAAGATGTGGGTTCAAAAGATGGTTTAGCGATGTTTGAAGGATTGTTCGACTAAAAAAGATTGGAGTATTTTAATTCTTTTGTGATCCAGCTCTTTCCTTGATTTCTTCTTTGGTAAAGGGGCAAATGAATTTTTCATCTTCTTTCAATTTCACCAAACCCTCACATTTTTTTCTTGTTTCAATAAAATCATTTACCAAAGAATTTCTGATGTTTTGAGCGGCAATTTTTGTTAGATTGGTCAACATATATTGCTCAGCAGTGTATGTTCCGTAACGATTGGTTGTTACATCATAGTTTTCATTTACAGAAGTTGTGCCAGAGGAAATTGTTATAGCATTATCAAGGCTTTTTAAAGTATAAGTAACATCAAGAGTAACGCGGTTTCGACCTGAAGCGCCAGTAAAAGTAGTGAAAGTTGAACTAATTGCTGATTTTGCGGTAAGAATTAAAAAATATTTTGGTTCGGATTTTATATAGTCAGGATTTAGTGCATCATAAAGATTATTTTTTAATTCCTGACCGAGTTTAGTGCGGTCTTTTTTAATACGAATTGCTGATAAATCTTGGGCGTAAGTAATTCCAACGCCTCTAACTTTTTCTTTATAAATTACCTGAAAATCACAAGCAGAAAAAGTTAAAATTAATAATATTCCAAAAGTTTTTATAAAAGCTTTAAGCATTTTGATGTTTGATTGCGCTCGCAACAAAAGAAACAAAAAGCGGATGTGCCGCAAATGGTTTTGATTTTAATTCAGGATGAAATTGCACGCCGATAAAAAATGGATGATCCTTAATCTCAACAATTTCAGGCAATTTGCCGTCTGGCGACATGCCAGAGAATTTTAATCCTGCTTTTTCGAGTTGGTCTTTATAATTAATATTCACTTCGTAACGATGTCTATGGCGTTCAGAAATTGCAGTTTTGCCATAAATTTTTTCTGCTAAAGTTCCTTTAGAAATTTGACACGGATAAGCGCCAAGTCTCATTGTGCCTCCCATATCGCTGCCGGCTTTTTTGATTTTTTTGCCGGTTTCATCTTGCCATTCATGCATGGTTCCAATTAGAAAGCTGCCTTTTTTGGAAAATTCGCTGGAAGTTGCATCCTTTATTTTAAGCACATTGCGAGCATATTCAATAACTGCCATTTGCATGCCGTAGCAAATTCCTAGGCACGGAATTTTTTCGATGCGTGCTTCGGCAATAATGCTGATTTTTCCTTCCACGCCATCTTCGCCAAATCCACCCGGAACTAAAACGGCATCAATATTTTTGGGTAAGCTTTTGGTATTTCTGGCATTAACCCAGATAATATTAGCCTTGGCTTTAAGTGAAAAAGCGGCGTGATCTATTGCTTCTAAAAGCGATTTATATGAGTCGCGGTAATCAGTATATTTCCCAACAATTGCGATGTTAACTTCATGTTTTGGGTTTTCGATTGCGTCTTTAATTGCAGTCCATTTCGATAAATCGGGCTTCTTTTTATAATCGAGTTTGAAGAATTTTAGAATTTCAGTATCGAGACCATTTTTATGATAAACCAGCGGCACTTCATAAATGCTTGAAGCATTTGGGGCGGCGATAACTGAAGTTAGTGGCACCGAACACATTTTAGCAATTTTTTCTAAATGTGATTTGGTGGTTGGACGTTCAGCACGGCATAATAAAACGCTTGGTTGAATGCCAATCGAGCGCAATTCTTTTACCGAATGTTGAGTTGGTTTGGTTTTTAATTCATTGGCACTTTCAATGTAAGGCAAAAGTGTCAGATGTAAAAAGGCGCAGCGTTCTTGTCCAAATTCATATCCAAGTTGGCGGATAGCTTCAAAAAATGGCAAAGCTTCAATATCGCCAACGGTTCCGCCAATTTCACAAAGAGCGAAATCGACATTTTTAATTCCGTTTAAAATGAAATCTTTAATTAAATCTGTAACGTGCGGAATCACTTGAACAGTGCCACCGAGATAATCGCCTTTGCGTTCTTTAGAAAGAAGATTTGAGTAAATTTGTCCTGCGGTGACGTTATCACATTTTTTAGCATCAACGCCGGTGAAGCGTTCATAGTGACCAAGATCTAAATCGGTTTCTGCTCCATCTTCAGTAACAAAAACTTCGCCATGTTGAGTTGGGCTCATGGTTCCTGGATCAACGTTTAAATATGGATCAAGTTTACGTAATTTAACTGAATAACCGCGAGCTTGAAGTAGCGCCGCAAGAGACGCTGATGCCAAACCTTTTCCCAGTGAAGAAACTACGCCGCCAGTGATAAAGATAAATTTTGTTTTGGAGGTTTTTGGCATTTTTATTTCCCTTTCATAATCTGATCCACTAGCTGCTGGATCGTTGGTACAAAACCGTTAGCATAAAACGGATCAGTTGCGAAGCGATAAGCGCTATGTCCAGAAAACATTAATTGATTATTCACTTCAATGCCTTGGCGAATATCTTGTAAAGTTTTTTGAATACAGAAGCTTCTTGGATCAGCTTTACGGTCAGTTGAATAATTCATTTCTGCTTTGTCAGACCAATTACTGAAACGACATTGGCTTAAGCAGCCCATACAATTGATTTGATCAGTTACAATTTGAGCTGATTTTGATTTATCAACAAACATCAAGGTTTTGTCTGGTGTTTTCATGCCTTCGGTATGTCCGGCTTGAATCCATTGATCAACTTTGGATTTATCTTCGGGTTTGATATAGACAACGCGACCACGATTTCCGAAGGGAATTTCAGCGGAGAAATTATCTACAGCTTTGGCGCGATATTCAACTTGTCTGATTTCGCGACCTTTTAATTCTTTAATGAAATCATTTTCAACAGCAGAAGAGTAAAAACCTGTAGGGCTGAAGCGGTTTAAATAAACATCACCTTCTTTTAAAGTTAAAAGTTTTTTCTTCCAAGCGTCTGGAACGGGGTATTCTTGAGTTACGATTGGGCGAGTTCCGAATTGGAAAACGATGGGTCCGATTTCAGGATTATCTAACCAATGTTCGTAATCTTCTAAATGCCAAACGCCTCCAGCCATGATGATTGGCACTTCGTTTAAACCGACGGAATTCATGAAACTGCGCAATTCAGCAACTCTTGGATATGGATCTTCGTAGGCATCAGGATTTTCAGCATTTGACAAACCATTGTGACCACCAGCGCGCCAAGGGCATTCATAAACTACGCCGCCAAGTAAACTTACAGCTTTGTGATAACTTCTTTTCCATAAAGCGCGAAAGGCGCGCATTGAAGAAACGATTGGGTAATAATAAACCTTATATTTTTCAGCGATTTCGGAAAGGCGGTAAGGCATTCCAGCGCCACAAGTTATTCCGTGGATTAATCCTTTAGCTCCTTCAAGAATGCCGTGCAAAACACGTTCTGCACCACCCATTTCCCACAACACATTCATGTGGATGCGACCAGCGCCGCCAGAAATATCGTGAGCAATTTTGGCTTGAGAAATGCCGCCGCGGATACTGTCTAAAATGAGTTCTTCATGCTTTTCGCGACGAGTATGAGTTTTGTAAATTAAGGGAATAAATTTGCCATTTTCATCGACATAATCCGCATTCACACCGGAAAAAGTTCCGACTGCGCCGGCTTTTGCGAAATGTCCTGCAGTTACGCCAGTAGTGATTCCAACACCTTTTCCACCTTCTACGATTGGCAAACAGTCAATACCTGAAACTTTAAATGATTTTATTTTATGCAACAAACTAACTCCGAATTTTTAGGGAAAAATGAAATGAAAATATATTAAAGAAAAGTAGTGAGCTAATGCAAAATATCAACCCTAAATTCGGTTGAAATTCCGAACTATGATTTAATTATTCCTGATTGTAAAAATAGGAATATCGAAATTTTACAAGAAATTAATAATCACAAATGACCAACATCCCCGAATTTACAGTGATGGAATTTTCGCGCTCGATCAAACGAATTGTTGAAGATTCTTTCGGTTATGTGCGCATAAAAGGTGAAATTACTGGTTTTAAGCGCGCAACTTCCGGACATCTTTATTTTACACTGAAAGACGAAGTCGCCACGCTTTCATCGGTTTGCTTTCGCAATGCGGCGCAATTAATTAATTTTGAAATTGCTGATGGTTTGCAGGTTTGCGCATCTGGTCGTATTACAACTTACGAAGGTCGATCCAATTACCAAATTATTGTTGAGAAGTTAGAAATCGCTGGAGTTGGCGCGATTTTAGAGATGATTGAAAAACGTCGTCAAAAACTTTTAGCGGAAGGTTTATTTGACGAAATTCACAAAAAGAAATTACCATTTTTCCCAAAAATCATCGGCGTGATAACTTCGCAAACCGGCGCTGTTATTGAAGATATTAAACATCGTATTGAAGCGCGTTGTGGCACGCATTTAATTTTATACTCAACTTTAGTTCAGGGCGAAAAAGCGGCGGCAGAAATTATTCAAGGCATAAAATTTTTTAATCGACTTGCTACAGAAAAAAAACCGCAAGTTTTGATTATTGCGCGCGGCGGTGGATCTTTTGAAGATTTAATGCCTTTCAATGACGAAGCATTAGTGCGAGAAGTTTTTAAATCAGAAATTCCAATAATTTCTGCTGTGGGTCATGAAACTGATACAACTTTAATCGATTATGTTTCTGATTTGCGCGCGCCAACTCCAACCGCAGCGGCAGAATTAGCAACTCCGCTTTTGGCAGATTTAAAATCGCAACTAAATTTTCTGGA
>CAMAXU010000004.1 GCA_945862455.1 Rickettsia typhi
GGTCTTTTCCATTAAATCTTTTTTTGCCAAAGTAATGATGATAAATTTTCCAAAGAAAATTGATTCAAAAATAAAACGCTTTTTCTTGGCCTGCTTGCGACTTAGTAAATAAGTGTTGCCCTCACCTTTTGTTAAAATTTCAGTTACAAAATCACTCAATTTTTCTTCTAAAAATTCTTCACGAATAAGGTCATCAACCAAACCAATTTTTAAAGCCTTTTTAGCATCAACTGACTTTCCAGCTAAAATAATTTTTAGAGATTCTGACAAACCAACCAAAGCTGGCAATCTTTGCGTTCCACCAAAACCCGGAATGATACCAAGATTAACTTCTGGCAAACCTAAAGAAGTTTTTGGATTAGTAACAGCAAAACGATATTTACAAGCCAAAGCCAATTCCAAACCACCACCTAAACAAGCGCCATTAATTATAGCAATTGTAGGAATTTTTAATTGAGAAATTTTTGTTAAAATATTTTGACCACGAGAAACTTTGGCAAGAGCATCTTTCGCATTATGAATTTCTTTGATTTCATTAATGTCAGCGCCAGCAATGAAGATATCTTTTTTGTGGCTGGTAATAATTAAAACACGAATTGCCTTATTGCCATCAATGACATTTATAGCTTTTTCTAACTCAGCTAAGACTGGAGCTGAAAGTTTGTTAACTTTTTCATTTGGCAAATCAAAAACCAAATTTGCCACGCCATTTTTTTCAATCGTCAATGTTAATGCGTTTGTCATGTTTTTTGTAATTTATTAGTGCGGTTTATTTTGGTTTTCTAGGCTTATAAGAAATTAATGCACCCATTCAAGTTGAAGATTTGGTAGGTGTCTTCATAATCAATTTGCTAAAAATTTTTCAATTTCCAAAGCCGCCATGCAACCGCTTCCCGCTGCAGTTACGGCTTGGCGGTAGATTTTGTCTTGAATGTCGCCGGCGGCAAAAACGCCAGGAATATTTGTCGCTGTAGAATTTGGTTTGGTTGTAATGTAGCCTTCAGCGTCAATTTCTAAGCCAGTTTTTTTGAATAAATCAGAATTTGGTTTGTGACCAATGGCGATGAAAATGCCGTCGATTGGCATTTCTTTTAACGAACCGTCAACCGTGTTTTTAAGGCGCGCGCCAGTCACTGATTTTGGATTTTCACTTCCCAAAACTTCATCCAAAGCTGCATTCCAAATCACTTCGATTTTTGGATTTTTAAATAAACGTTCTTGCAGAATTTTTTCGGCTTTAAATTTATCGCCGCGATGAACTACATAAACTTTTTTGGCGTGATTGGTTAAATATAAAGCTTCTTCAACAGCGCTGTTGCCGCCGCCAACGACGATTACTTCTTTATTTTTAAAGAAAAATCCGTCGCAAGTTGCGCAACCCGAAACGCCAAAACCTTGGAATTTTTTTTCCGATTCTAAACCTAGCCATTTTGCTTGCGCGCCAGTTGCGATAATAACGGCATCAGCTTCAAAAACATCTTCAGATTCGCCAATTAAACGAAATGGACGCGCCGAAAAATCTACTTCTTTAATATGATCGTGAAAAATTTTAGTACCAACGTGAATTGCTTGTTTTTCCATTTGCTCCATTAGCCACGGACCTTGAATAACATCGGCAAAACCTGGATAATTTTCTACATCAGTTGTGATTGTAAGTTGGCCGCCAGGTTGAATGCCGTTAATCATAATTGGTTCATGATTGGCGCGCGCTGCGTAAATTGCGGCGCTAAATCCTGCAGGACCAGAGCCGATTATTGCTACTTTTGTTTTATAAGTTGTCATTTTTAAATAAAATTTTGTTAAAAAATTGAAGCCGTCTTTAATTTTTTATCCCGATATAAATTAAAATTTTTGTCAGAAAAATTTTACTAATTCATGAACATTCCGCCATTCACATGCAGAGTATGTCCCGTGATATATCCCGCATCGTCACTAGCTAGAAAGGCTACAGCTTTTGCGATGTCTGATGATTCGCCCATTTTTCCTGCCGGAATTTTATTCAAAATCGTTTCTCTTTGTACGTCATTCAAAATATCAGTCATCGGGCTTTGAATGAAACCGGGAGCCACACAGTTAATAGTAATTCCACGAGTCGCAACTTCTTGCGCCAAAGATTTGCTCATGCCAATCATGCCGGCTTTAGAAGCAACATAATTACATTGTCCGGGATTTCCGGTAACGCCCACAACTGAAGCGATATTAATGATGCGACCATATTTTCGGCGCATCATTTTTTTAATCGCGTTGCGGTTTAAAATGAAAGTCGATTTTAAGTTCACATCTAAAACATGATTAAAATCGTCATCTTTCATGCGCAATATTAAATTGTCTTTGGTGATTCCAGCGTTACAAACCAAAATATCAATTTGACCAACAAGCTCTTCAGCCTTGTCAAATAAGGCATCAACTGCTGCTGTATCTGATAAATTACAGGCTACATATTTTACATCGCCACCAATTTCAGCCGCTAATTCCTGCAATTTTTCTTCTTTAGTTGAAGACAAAACCACTTTCGCACCTTGACTAGCCAAAGCTTTGGCAATTTCAGATCCAATTCCACCAGTTGCGCCGGTTACTAATGCATTTTTTCCTGTAAGTTTGAACATAAGTTTAATTATAATTTGTTATTATTTTCCGATAATTTCCATTAAGCGGTTCATTTTTTCGAGGTCTTTTTTGTTATAGCCCGAATTTTCTAAAGCCTTATCCAATTCGGATGAATTTTCCTCAACAACTTTTTTAACTTTTTTAGAATTTTTTTGATCGATTACTTCATCGATTTTTTCATCAAGATTATTTGATTTCGGCATTACATATTCAAAGTTTTGCGCCGCTGCATCAAAATATAATTTAACCGCCGGATCAAGCATTTGGGCAGAGAATTTTAGAATATCGTGAGATTTAGCTTCTTTATACCAAATTGGTAATTCCACAGAAGATTCTTCAATTTTTTTGTTAAGCAAAAATCCGTAAAGATTGAAAGCGAGTGAAACAATAAAACCAAAAACTAAAATAGTTTTCACCAAACCGTAAAATACGCCAAGCGAACGATCAAATGCTTTTGGCATTTTTTCTTTTAACGCATCACGCAAGCCGGAAGTTGAAATTGCGCAAACAAAAAATACTAAAACAAAAATTAAGCTGCGCGCTGTGATGTCACTAACCAAAGCATTTTGGGAATATTTTTCGATTAATTCTGCGCCGTAAGGTGCTAGAACGTAAGAAAGTATGAGCGCTAAAATCCAGTTTAATAAAGCAAAAATTTCTTTGACAAAACCGCGAAAGAAAGCTGTTGCAACGAAGATTAAAATGAAGGCTAAAAAAGCCAAATCGAGCATGTTTAGACTGGAAGACATTTTGTTAAATTTCTTGTTTGTAGTAAGTCAAATTTGACTTTGTTGAATTTGATAATTTTGAATTGATTTGCAGCTATTGAATTGCCGCATCCGCAATAATTTTTGGTTTTTAAAAATCGGCTTCTGCGATCAATTTGCATATTTTACTTGAACTTAATCAATCGAAAAAATGGCAGATCTTTTATAAATTCTTTTGGTGTTTTTATTTTGCCTTCGTCATTTAAAAGCGATTGTTCGAACGCTTTTTTAAACTGATGTTTTCTTTTTTCAAACTTCATCACTTTTTCAATTTGTGCGTCAATAAAGTTTTTGGTTTTAATAAAATCATGCGATTCATCTTTTACAAAAACCAGCAAACTACGCAAAATAATTTTTGAAAGAGTTAATCTTTTTGTGTAAAAATTAAAATCTGTCGATTGATCGTTAATGCTTTTCCAGATTGAATCTGCAACCAAGTAACCTGACTTTAAACCATTAATCATCGGTCTTGCACCAATTTCGAACGAAGAAAAATTTTTAGGATTGATGTAAAAATTAATCAATCTTTGAAGCGTGATTTGATTATTTTTTTCAACTTCAAACCTCGCATAAAGCGCCTGACGAATTTTTAAGCGAATTTTTTCGTTGTGAAAATTTGGAATTTCAGAAATTTTTTCAAGCGCTTTCTGGTTTTGATATTCAATATAAAATTCTGCTAAATCGAGCAAACCATTTTCAAAAATCAGATCGCTAAATTTTTCTTCAATTCCAGCTTTAGAAACAGCTTTCAGAAGCCCTTCTTTGCTCCATCCGTCAAATGGACAAATTTTTAGAAATTCCCGCAGGATTTTTTCTCTGGTTTCAAATGAATCAAGAAGCACAAAAAAACAATTTTAGATTTAAATTAAAGAACTAAAGAAGTGAGACTGATTTCTAAATCTTAATTTCTAATCTAAAATCAAAAAATGACCACATCGACAAAACTTCTTCCCGTTCACAAAAGATTCGACATCACTTTTTCTCATGGCGAAGGAGTTTATCTGTATTCAAAAGATAAAAAATACCTCGATTTTGGTGCCGGAATCGCGGTTAACGCCCTTGGACATTGTCATCCGAAAATGGTTGAGGCGATTACAAATCAAGCCAATAAATTATGGCATGTTTCTAATATCTATAACATTAACGAGTTAAATAATTACGCTGAAAAACTAGTTGATAACACTTTTGCTGATTATGCATTTTTTTGTAATTCTGGCGCTGAAAGCATTGAATGCGCGATCAAAATGATAAGACGTTATTTTTACACCCACAATCAACCGCATAAATATAGAATCATAACTTTCACTGGCGCATTTCATGGCAGAACCATGGCGACAATTTCTGCGGCAGCGAAGAAAAAATATTTAGAAGGTTTTGAGCCCGCCCTTTCCGGTTTTGATAATGTTGAATTTGGAAATATCGAAGCAGTTAGAAATGCGATTGATGAAAATACTGCTGGCATTTTAATTGAGCCAATTCAAGGCGAAGAAGGAATTAAAGTTTCAACTAAAGAATTCATTTCCCAGTTAAGAGAGTTGGCAACTGAAAAAGGTTTATTGCTAGCATTTGACGAGGTGCAATGCGGCATGGGAAGAACGGGGCATCTTTTTGCTTATGAATATTACGGCGTAAAACCTGATATTGTCTCAACTGCCAAAGCAATTGCTGGTGGATTCCCTTTGGGCGCATGTCTTGCCACCAAAGAAGCAGCGAGCGGAATGACTTTAGGAGTTCACGGCACAACTTACGGCGGAAACCCGCTGGCAATGGCTGTAGCCGAATCGGTTTTAGATATTATGCTCGAAGCAGATTTTATGAATAATGTGAATCAAGTTGCAAAAGAATTAAAAAGCGGACTTCAAAATTTAG
Organism: Rickettsia typhi; assembly: GCA_945862455.1. Classification (GTDB taxonomy): domain Bacteria; phylum Pseudomonadota; class Alphaproteobacteria; order Rickettsiales; family UBA1997; genus UBA2645. The sequence continues at coordinate 5,244 of CAMAXU010000004.1, forward strand.
AAATGAAATATCCCAACGTCATAAAAGAAGTGCGCGGCGTTGGTTTAATGCTTGGAATCAGAATTGATGATAAAATTGAAAATACCGAGTTTGTAAAAAAGCTAATTGAAAATGGCTTATTAACAATTCCCGCTGGCGATAATGTGGTGAGAATTTTACCTCCGCTTATTATTGCATTTAAGCATGTTAATGAAGCCTTGGATAAAATCGAAAAATCAGTTTTGGCGTTTATTTAAAAATTTTGGTAATATATCAAACTAAAATTTTTGAAAAATATCTGGATATATTTTGAGAAATTTCACCAAAAAAAGTATTTTTAAAAAAATGAGTGTTTTTTTTCTTGCTTTCAAGCAACTCAAACAAGCTTTTGTGGGATTTTTTTATTTTTTCAAAATAGAAATAATTAGTTTTTGATAGAAAAATATGAACAAAAACTTGCTCAAAATGCTTACTAAAATTGGTAAGGAAAGATGCTAAAAAAAGGTAAACAAAGCCTACAGATAAAACTCATGTAATTATTTATAAACAATCGAAGCAATCATCAGTTTAAATACATCATACTTAAAAAATTTAAATATTCCGCCAACAAATAATCACTTCGAAGACATGTTTGGAGACATCGAAGAAAGAGTAAAAATTCACCGCTGACTTACCAAAAACCGGTTAAAACTTTTTATCAACAAAGGATTTCTTACCGATGTTTCTGGGTTTGGATTAAAAATTTTAAAAGCTGAAATAATTTTTTCTTTACCAACTTTAGAAATTAAATTTTGAGCATCTTTGATTAAAATTTCTAACAATGGCGAGTTAAAAGGATCATTAAAAATGTCCTCATTATTTTTTTTTGTAACTATATAAAACGCAACTTCTTGCACTGTCTGATTATAACAATCATAAGAAAATTCTTTTAGTTCAGGATCGTTATCAAAATTATCTTTGGTTAATACATTTTTAGCAAACTTGACTTCGTCGTGAGCACGAATTTTTCCACTATAAAATAAATCTATTATTTTATTTGGTGACTCGATCAATGAACTGAATTTAGCTTCTGGCTGACTTTCATCTTCAATAACTAATTTAAAAAAACTCCCCTCATCTTTTTTGTAAAAAACTATTTGATCAATTTCTTTAACAAGTTCCTCATGTGCGCAAATAGACTCGATCGATTCATCAATGCTATTAAGACCGGTTATGCATGGTATTACTGCATTAATATCGGTAATTGCTGTTTCATTATATGATATTAAGACAGAATTTACCCCATTATTTTTTTGCTGAAACTTTTGATAAAGAGCTAATAAAGCCGGAATTGTGATTAATGGATAAGTATCGCAATTAAGATTTGTCGTTGTCTCTAAATTGCTGTAAGAATCACCGATAAAAGCACGGGTAATTCCAGAGGCTGGAGCAAGAAAAGCAGCATTACTCGAGCTATATATTTCCATCGGTATTCCAGGGAAAACCACGCTAGCTGGACCTTCAGCCCGAAAACCATCATCAAGAACTCTAAGTACAAAAGGCTGATAAAGATTGAACCTTTTATCTGCTTCATTGAAGCGATAAGGATTTATTTTTGGGAATAATGAAAAATTTCTAAAAATTTTTGGCCGCAAAGTTTAAATAGTTAATTTAGAATAAATATAAACCAAACTATGGCTGAAATTTGACTTCTGTTCAGAATTAGAAATCTAGCTTTTAAATATTTTTTCAAGAATTATTTTATTGATGGTTCGGTGATTATATCTTGATTCACAAAAAAGCTCAAAGGTGACATCGATTGTGTCTTAAGGGATAACTACCAATGGTTCGCAAATTTCCCCACGATTTGCTGCACCTTCTTCTTTCACATCATAATTAAAAGCTTTACTCAACTTTGCTTCAAGCTGCGGATAAATTTTTGGTTTTTCTAAATTTTCAAAAGATTCATTTAAAAGTTCTTTTGTCAATTTATCACGGCGTTGTTGGGTTGCACATCCCAGTAAAACTGAAATAATTCTGCGATCTTGTCTTTTTGCCGAAGTGATTAAGTTAAATCCCGATGCTTTAGTGAAGCCAGTTTTCATGCCTTCCGCTCCCTTATAGTCAACTAAAACATGGTTGTGGGTTTCATATTTGGTGCCGCGATATTTAAATTCTTTGAGCGCAAAAAGATGATAGTATTGCGGAAAATCACGCTTAATCGCAATTGCCAAACGCGCTAAATCATAACTAGTTGTATATTGTCCTTCTGCGTGAAGTCCGCTGGCATTTCTAAAACTGGTATTAATCATCCCTAACTCTGCCGCCTTTTCATTCATCAGACGCACAAAATTCCATTCATTGCCGCCAACTGTTTCAGCTAATGTTACTGCGGCTTCATTAAATGATTTTACAATCACGCTGTAAATTGCATCGCGCACTGTAATTTTGTTTCCAACTTTTAAACGTAGAGTATTGGTTTTATTTACTCGCGAAATTTCTTCGCCAAGCTCGGAAATTGTTAATTCTTTATCCATTGTAAGCTGATTTTTCTCTAAAGCTTCGAAAGTTAAATAAAGCGTCATAACTTTCACCAAAGATGCGGGATAAAATTGTTCATCGGAACGCTTTCCATATAAAATATCTCCGGTTCTTTCGTCTAAAACCAAAGAAGAATAATTAGCACTACATCCTTTTTCAGCCGCCAAAGACGTGCTTGTAGAAATGATTGCGCAAATCAGTGTCAAAAAAGTAAATTTCGTTTTCATAATTTTAAAATTTGCGCCGCTGCTTTTTGACTTGGGTTTTCGTTGCTTCCAAGACCCATTAATTTAAGCGCAATTTCGCTTTCTGCGATTTGTTTTTGAGCTAGATTTTTATCCAAAATCAAACGCTCCAAATTACTAGCAATTGCTTGTGCATTGCAATTGTCTTGAAGCATTTCCGGAATTAACTCTTTATTCAAAATCAAATTTATCAAATTAGCGAATTTAATTTTAACCAAACTTTTTACAATAAAATGCGTGATGAAATTGATCTTGTAGGCGATGATTAATGGCAAGTGATAAAGCGAAAGCTCAAGCGCATTGGTGCCAGATTTAGCAAGTGCAAAATTTGAGGCAAAAAATGCCGAATTTTTTTCTTCTTTTTCAATTAAAAAATATTCAGTTTTTAAAGTTTTGGCCATTTCAAAAACCAAGCCGCGAGTTTTATCAACTAAAGGAATTGCCACTTTTAAATTAGGAAATTTTTCAATAAGTAAATTAATCGCGCCAATAAATTCAGGAAATATTTTTTTAACTTCACCATTTCTGCTTCCGGGCGTGATGCAGATTAAGAGATCATTCGCAGCAACAAAATGTTCTTTTCTAAATTGCAGGTTCGCCGCTTCTTTTTTAGAAAAATCTGGTGCATTTTCAGTGATTGGATGACCAATAAAAACTGTTTTTAAACCATGTTTTTCAAAATAAGGCGGCTCAAAAGGTAATATTGCTAAAAGTAAATCGTAAAGTTTAGAAATTTTTTCAGCGCGCTTCGGTCTATAAGCCCAAACTGACGGCGCGATCATGTGAACTTTTTTTACTTTTTCTTTTTCGATTTTTTTTATCACGCGAAAGCAAAAATCTGGCGAATCAATTGTAATTACAAAATCAGGTTTTTCTGAAATAATTTTATCAGCAGTTTCACGAATCCGGCGCAGCAATTTCGGGATGTGCGGCACAATTTCAGCAAAGCCCATAATTGATAATTCTTCCATCGGAAAAATTGAAATCAAACCCTGCTCTTTCATTAATTTTCCACCAACTCCGATAAATTGCGAATCATGATTTTGGGGATTTTGTATTTTTAATTCTTTAATGAGCTTGCTTCCGAGTAAGTCACCTGAAGCCTCGCCGGCGATTATGAAAAATTTTTTTAACATCGAGAAAAATTAAGTTTAAGAATTAAGAATAGTAATTAGAGTGTTAGTCAAGATCGTATGGACCCCCTCGTTCGACGAGGTGACATGCTAAATTGTCACCCCGTCGAACGACGGGGTCCATACGATCTCTACCAAACACTGCAAACTTAAACCCTAATTCCTAATTCTTAAATCAAATCTACTATGCCTAAAAGAAAAATTGCCGTAGTTGGTGCTACCGGAAATGTTGGTCGAGAAATTTTAAATATTTTAGCGGAAAGAAAATTCCCAGCTGATGAAGTTGTAGCTTTGGCTTCACGCAACTCATTGGGTCAAAAAGTTACGTTTGGTGACAAGGAATTAGCGGTGAAGGTTTTGGATGATTATGATTTTACAGGAACCGCAATTGCTTTATTTTCACCGGGTGGAAAAATTTCTGCCATTCATGCGCCACGGGCTGCGGCGCAAGGCTGCGTTGTAATTGACAATACTTCCCATTTCAGAATGGATAAAAATGTTCCGCTAATTGTTCCTGAAGTTAATCCCGAAGCAATCGCCGGATATAAAAAAAGTGGCATTATTGCTAATCCAAATTGCTCAACAATTCAAATGTTGGTGGCGTTAAAACCATTGCATGATTTAGCCAAAATCAAGCGCATTGTGGTTGCAACTTATCAAGCCGTTTCTGGCGCAGGCAAAGAAGCTATGGATGAGCTTTACGATTCAACCAAAAAAATCTATGCTAATCAATTTAACGAACCGGTAAAATTCAGCAAAAGAATTGCTTTCAACGTAATTCCACAAATTGATTCTTTCATGGAAGATGGCTGCACCAAAGAAGAATGGAAAATGAAAGTTGAAACCAAAAAAATTCTCGATCCAAAAATCGAAGTTGAGGCAACTTGCGTTCGCGTTCCAGTATTTAACGCTCACTCAGAAGCGGTTAATGTTGAATTTGAAAATCCAATTTCAGTTGCTCAAGCCAGAGCTGCTTTGGAAGAAGCTGATGGAGTTTTGGTTATTGATCGTCCGCAAGAAATGATTTTCACAACGCCAATTGATGCTTCAGCTAAAGATCCAGTTTTTGTTTCAAGACTTCGAAAAGATACTTCAATCAAAAATGGCCTATCACTTTGGGTTGTTTCCGACAACTTGAGAAAAGGTGCCGCACTAAATGCAGTGCAGATTGCCGAACTTTTAGTTAAAGATTACGGTTTGTAAAAATATGTCAAATCCGACAAAATCTTTATCCAAAAATTTAGATTTAATTGAAAATTATTGCCGCCTCGAATCACTAAAAGAGGCGGCTTATGATCAAGATTTATGGCAGCAAAAAAAGATAACAGGCGGGTTTTTAAATATTTTCTAATGCAGTTTTCAAATCGGCAAACTGAAAACTAAATCCACTATCAATTAAAACTTCCGGATAAACCTTCTGACCTTTTAGCAGCAACTCTTGCGCCATTTGCCCATAAACTAATTTCATTGCCAAGGCGGGAGCGTTAAAAATTGCGAGTTTTTTTAAACTGGCGGAAAAAACTTTTGTAAATTCTGCGTTACTGATTGCAAAAGGAGAAGTCAAATTTACGGCGCCAGAAATTTTTTGATTTTCAATTAAATGAATTATCGCCGCCACTACATCATCAATATGAATCCAACTTAAAATCTGATTTCCTGAACCAATTTTTCCACCTAAGCCAAGTTTAAAAATAGGAGAAATTTTCTTTATCATTCCACCTTTAGATCCAAGAACAACGCCAGTTCTTATTCTTACAACTACTGTTTTATCTTCAGCCTTTTTTGCCTCATTTTCCCAATCTTGACAAAGTTTTTGTGAAAATAAATTTTCTTTAGTTGGCAAAGATTTTTCATTGAAAACTATCGATTCTGAAGTTCCGTAATAACCAATTGCCGAACCACTAATAAAAAGACTTGGCGGATTTTTTGCCTGATTAATTTTTTCAACAATTTTACGAGTTACATCAATTCTGCTGGCATAAATTTCTTTTTGATTTTCTTCGCTCCAGCGCACTGAAATTGGCGCTCCGCTTAAATTAATTATAATATCAAAATCAAATTCGATTTGATCGAGATCGTTAATGTAAGAAATAGAATCACGATTTTTTAAATTAGTTTTTCTGCTCAAAACAGTTAGTTGAAAGCCCAACTCAATTAGTTTTAGACAAAGTTTGGTGCCAATAAATCCAGTTCCGCCTGTAATTAATATTTTACGTTTTTGATTTTTTATCATAAATTTAAATGTTTAGAAATGTTTTAAAACCAAGCTTCCTTTGCCTATTTTTAAACTTTTTACAATCGAGCGATAAACATAATTATTAGCTTTTTTTACAGAATTTAACAAATCGATTTTTTTAGAAATATTGCATGCAATTGCTGATGCTAAAGTGCAACCAGTTCCGTGAATATTTTTATTTCCAAATTTTTTGTTGGTAATGATGTGAAATTCAGAATTTTCATCAAGCAAAACGCTTCTGATTTTTTTATCCAAAAAATTTAAATGACCACCCTTTATTAAAACCGCCTTACATCCCAAAGCCTTTATTTTTAAGGCTGCAAGCTTCATATCTTCAATATTTCTAATTTTCATTTCTGCTAAAACTTCCGCTTCATCAATATTTGGCGTGACTATAAAAGCTGATTTAATCAGTTGGTTTTTCAAAGCTGCAATTGCATTTTTTTTAAGCAATAAATCTCCCGAAGTTGCAACCATTACTGTGTCTAAAATAAGCGGAATTTTTTTAGCTTTTTTATTTAAAACATCAGTCACACATTCAATAATTTCAAGCGTTGCTAGCATTCCAATTTTTATCGCATCAAATTTTATGTCATCTAAAACCGCTTCTAATTGTTCACGCAAAAAACTAATTGGAGAATTATGAATATTAAAAACTTTTTTAGTATTTTGCGCCGTTAAACAAGTTATTGCCGCTGATGAATAAACTTTATGCGCTGTTGCAGTTTTAATATCAGCCTGAATTCCAGCGCCACCACTTGGATCTGAACCGGCGATTATAAGAATTTTTGCAATCATGCAGCGCCTTAAAAAAATTTAATTTAAACTGCGTAAACTGTCTTTCCGCCAACAACTGTTCTGGTTGCGCGACCTTTTACTTTAAAGCCATCGAAAGGAGAATTTTTGGATTTGCTGTAAAATTTTTGTGAATCAATTGTCCAATCATAATCAAGATCAATCAAAACTAAATCAGCGCGAGCGCCTTTTTTTATTACACCGCCATCGAAATTAATAATTTTTGCAGCGTTACAAGTCATTTTAGCAAGCAGGTCGCGAAGTGATAAAACTTTTTCGTGATATAAACTCAAACTAAGTGGCAACATAGTTTCAACGCCAACAATTCCGAAAGACGCTTCTTCTAAAGTTTTTTCTTTTGAAGCTAAATCATGCGGCGCGTGATCGGTTGCAATTGCATCGATCAAGCCTGATTTTAATCCTTCAATTAATGCCAAACGATCTTTTTCGCTGCGCAGTGGCGGATTCATTTTGGCATTAGTTCCTGATTTTAAAACTTGTTCATCATTTAACATGAAATGATGCGGAGAAACTTCAACTGTGGCATTCAACCCTTTTTCTTTGCCGCGTTTAATTGCATCAAGCGCTTCGCGCGTTGAAACATGAAGTAAGTGATAACGCCCACCCGTGCTTTCTAAAATTGCCAAATCGCGCTCAACAATTACTGATTCAGAAATATTAGGAATGCCGCGCACGCCAAGTTCAAGCGAAACTCTTCCTTCGTTGATGCAGCCTTTATTGGTGAGGTTTAAATCTTCGGCATGTTGCGCAATTGCAACATTTAAATTTTTAGAATATTCAAAAGCGCGACGCATAACATTAGCGTTCATAACTGGTAAACCATCATCAGTGAAACCTACAGCGCCAGCTTCTTTCAAAGAATGCATGTCAGCTAATTCTTCGCCTTTCATATTTTTAGTAATGCAGCCATAGGCTTTCACGTTGCAATAAGCCACTTCGCGAGATTTTAGGCGCAGATAATCAAAAGTTAAAACCGAGTCTAAAGTTGGTGCAGTGTTTGGTTGACAAACAACGGTTGTGATGCCGCCAGCAACCGCCGATTTTGAACCTGTAGTTAAATCTTCTTTGTGAGATTGTCCGGGATCGCGAAAATGCACTTGAATATCGATTAATCCGGGAGCTAGAACATGACCTTTACAATCAATAATTTCGGCATCAAAAGCTTCAACACTCTCACCAAAATCTACAATTTTATCGCCAATTGTTAGAAGGCTTCCGATTTTATCATAGCCAGTTTCCGGATCGACAATTCTGGCGTTGGTATATAAAGTTTTTTTATCAGCGGAGATTGGTTGTGCGTATGGTAAATCGAAATTTGGCATAAGGTATATTATTTTAGATTTTATAGCTGGATCTAGCCCGAGTGGACCCCGTCGTGAAGACGGGGTGACAAAAGTTGTGTTCCTACAGGCAATTCTAAAGCATTGTCACCCCGTCTTCACGACGGGGTCTACTCGGGCTAGAAGATTATTCCCACTCAATAGTTCCCGGTGGTTTCGACGTGAAGTCATAAACCACGCGGTTAATTCCGCGCACTTCGTTAATTATTCTACTTGCAACTGAGCATAAAAACTGGGAGTCAAAATTGTAAACATCCGCCGTCATTCCATCAATTGAAGTAACAGCGCGTAGGGCTAAAACATTTTCATAAGTTCTGGCATCGCCCATAACTCCCACAGTTTTGATCGGAGTTAAAACTGAAAATGCTTGCCAAATTTTATCGTAAAGTCCCGCCTTGCGGATTTCTTCGATGTAAATTGCGTCAGCTTCTTGCAAAATTTTAATTTTTTCGGGAGTGATTTCTCCAATAATTCTAATCGCTAATCCAGGGCCTGGAAAAGGATGGCGACCAACAACATGATCCGAAAGACCAAGCTCTTTTCCAAGCACACGAACTTCATCTTTAAAAAGCATTCTAACTGGTTCGAGCAATTTTAATTTCATCTTTTTTGGCAAACCGCCAACATTGTGATGCGATTTAATTGTTTGGCTGGCGCCTTTATTTGGATGAGAAGATTCAATAACATCCGGATAAAGCGTGCCTTGCGCCAAGAAGATGGCGTTTTTGATTTTTGAAGATTCTTTGTCAAAAACTTCGATGAAAGTTTTGCCAATAATTTTACGTTTTTTTTCTGGGTCAGAAACGCCTTTTAATTTCGATAAAAATAGCTTTGACGCATCAACATAAACAAAGTTATGCAACCCCTTCATCGCGCTAACGCGTCGACTCGATCCCCTTAAATAAGGGGATCCTAAACGACTATCAAAAACTTCTCGCACTTGGGCGCCCTCGCCTTTTCTTAAAAGACCGTGATCAACAAAAATACAGGTTAATTGTTTGCCGATTGCCTCATTTATTAAAGCTGCAACAACCGATGAATCAACGCCGCCGGAAAGTCCGCAGATCACCTGATTTTTACCGACAATTTTTTTAATGTGAGCAATTTCTTCTTTTTTGAAATTTTTCATCGTCCAATCTGGCTTACAACCAGCGATATTTACAACGAAATTTTCAATGATTTTTTTACCTTCAATTGAGTGAACAACTTCGGGATGAAATTGCACACCGTAAATTTTTCTTTTTTCATCGCCAATTGCCGCATGCGGAGCTTTTGGCGTGATTGCAATAACATTAAAACCAGTCGGAATTTTGCTGATATGATCACCATGACTCATCCAAACTTGTTTATTTTTTACACCTTTAAAAAGTTTAGAAGTTGCAACAACTTCAATTTCAGCTTTACCAAATTCTCTTTCAAAAGATTTGCCAACTTTTCCACCAAGCAAGTGACAGATTAATTGTTCGCCGTAGCAAATTCCTAGAATTGGAGTTTTTAGTTCGAAGATTTTTTTATCAATTGTTGGTGCATCTTTTTCATAAACTGAATTTGGACCACCAGAAAAAATAATTGCTTTTGGCCCGATTTTCTTGACTTCATCAAGTTTGATATCGTGATTTTTAACTTCACAAAAAACACCAAGTTCACGAATTCTACGCGCAATAAGTTGAGTAACTTGGCTGCCGAAATCGATAATTAAAACGCTGTTGGACATTTAAGCTAAAATTGATTTTGAGATTATTGTTTTGATTTGTTCTGGAGAATGTTTGTGGGTCAAAATTTGGTTTATTTTTTCACACAAGTCTAGCTGCAATTTTAACTTTTTAGCAATTGCAGCAATTGATTTGGCGGAAGATGCGCCTTCATAGGTTTTGTTGGTTTCTTTAGAAATTTCAGCGTAAGTTTTGCCTTTAGCAATTAAAATTCCCAGAGTGTTGTTGCGTGATTTAGTTGATGAACAAGTTAGAAAAATATCACCAAATCCTGCAGCATTTATAACATCGTCGGAAGCATTTAGTTTTTTGCATAAAATACGAATTTCCGAAATTCCTTTCATCACCAAAGCTGATTTAGCATTCACGCCCAAATCAAGGCCATCAACAATTCCGCAGCCAATTGCGATAATATTTTTGACAATGCCGCAAATTTCGGCAGTGCGCGGATCTTTGAAATATGAGGCTTTGAAATAATCATTATTCAAAATATCGATCAATTTTTGCGCCAGTTTTTTATTTTTTGCGGCAATTGAAGTAATTGTAGGAACTTCGCTTGCCACCTCAATTGCAAAGTTTGGACCCGATAAAGTAGCAAAATTTTTAATGCCAGTTATTTGTTCAAAAGAATCGCTCAAAAGCATTAAAGAATTTTGTTCAACGCCTTTTGAACAAATTACAAAAGCGCAATCTTTTTTGATTTTAATTTTAGAAATTTTTTTAAAAACTTCTGCCGCACTTTGGCTTGGAATAACGATAAAAACAAAATCGGCTGTCGAAATTTCTTTTTCAAATCCGGAAATTGCAGCGAGATTTTTATTTAATTTTATATTCGGTAAAAATTTGTGATTGGTTTTTTTGCAATTAATTTCATCAATAACTTGTTTATTATTGGCACTTAAAAAAACTCGATTGGAATTTTTAGCAAGCAGGTTGGCAATTGAAGTTCCCCAAGCTCCGGCACCGATGACGATTATTTTTTTCATGATATTTTTTCGATTGTAACAAAGGCGTTTGCGACTGGATTTTCATCCGTAAGCGACAAATGAATTGCAAAATTATTGCAGTTAAAATGTTTTTTTAAAAATTCTTCTTTGCCATTTAAAATTTTAATTTGCGGTTTTCCCAAATTATCATTGGCAATTTCAATATCTTTAAAATTAATTCCGCGCCCTATTCCCAAGCCTGTAGCTTTGGAAAAAGCTTCTTTGGCGGCAAATCTTTTGGCGTAAAATAAAGTGCGTTTTTCAGAAATTTTAATCGAATCGGCTTTTAAAATTTCACTTTCAACAAAAATTTTTTGCAGAAATTTTTCTTTAAATTGAATTATAAGTTTTTCAATTCGACCGACCAAAACTGAATCAATTCCGATTCCAAGAATCATTTTTTTTTGTGAGTAATTGCATGTTAATTAATCGGCTTTTAAAAACGCGAACCGGACCATCAGTTTTTTAAGTTTTAACTATCACAAACTCAAATGTTTTCTCAAAAGAATATCGTTATCACTATCGGAAACTACGGCGCGGTTGTAGCTCTCCATAATGGCGGAAGCATTGAAAATAAAATTTTTTTAGATGAATTAAATGACACCTCGAAAGAAGAATTAAAATCAGTTTTCAATAAAAATAAATCAGCTCCAGTTTACGTTTTGCTTGATACTATTGATCAAAGCTACAAGAAAAAAGTTTATCCTGCAATCCGTCGTGGCGATTTAAATCGCATCATAAAACGCGATATGGCAAGCGATGGTGACAAAGAAAGTTTAAAAAGTTTTATTCTTTTAAACACTAAGAGATCAGGAACTAGTAGATGGGAAGCTTTGTTTGTTACATCAGCAACTTCTGAAATTATCAATAAATGGTTCGAATTTATACTCGAAATGCAAAACCGTTTCGTTGGTATTTACATGCTTCCAGTTGAAGCGCACAGCCTTTTTAAAAAAATCAAAAGCGATATAAAACTTAAATCTCGAGTTCAAAATAAAAAGAATGATCTTTATTGCTTCGTAATGCAGAGCAAGGTTTCTGGTATCAGACAGATTGTGTTTTCAGATCAAGGAATTGTATTTACTCGCGTTGTAAATTATAATTTTGAACAGGCCGATTTCTTAGAAAAATATGAACAAGATATTTACAGCACTTTCGAATATTTAAAACGCCTCTTCCCCGAACTATCAATTTCAGAACTCGATATTGTTAATATTTTTTCAAGCAGTGTTTTAGAATCGATCAAAAAGATTAACAGTGTCGATCTAAACTTCGTAAATTACACACCGTTTGAAGCAGCGCAAAAAACTGGTTATGGTAAAATAATGCCAGAAAACAGCCAATATTGCGACATGATACTTTCCAAGATTTTTTCCGAAGGTAAAAAGATTTTAAAATTTACTATTCCAAGAATTATAGCTCTAGAAAAATTCTTTTTAACTTTACGTTTTTCTTATTACTTAAATCTGTTTTTACTAATAGGTGTTTTTTCAGTTAGTGTATATTCTATTTTTTCGCGAGACAAAGTCGGAGAAGCTATTGAGGCTGCAGAAACTCAAAAATTTGCCTCACTTCAAGAATTAGGAAGAATCAAAAAATCTGCACTTGAAGGTACACAAGGTGAAGATGAGCAAGATTTAGACATTCAACAAATTACAGATTTTGGAAAAATGGAAGAAGCTTTGGGTTCGATTGGAATCAACTATATAGATTTTTATATTAAACTGAAATTTCTGAAAGATTTTAATGTTAAGCTTACAGAATATAATTACGTGATTCCAGAATTTAACTTTCGCTCTCCATCTTCTAATCCAAATTATAATGTCACTCTTAATGGATCGATTTTAAATAAAAGCGGCGACATCGAAGATCTATTTAGAGAATTCGATACATTGGTGGTTGAGGTGAAGAAAAATCTCAACAAAAATACAGTTAAATATGATGACTTGCCTCGCAATATCGATTTTAACCAAAAATATTACAGCTTTCCTATCAACTTCAACATTGCTAAGGGCGTTGAATGAAAATTTTAATTCTGCGTAAAAAAAATATTATCAGTTTTTCTGTATCAGGTGTTCTAGTTATTATGTGCGCAGCCGGAGCTTTTTATACATTTCGTCAAAAAAATACATTAAAAGACAAGATTGAAGCAATAGGCAGTGAAGCTTCTAAAATAAGGGCTGAGGCAGCTGATTTAGAAAGTAAAACCACTGAACTTAAAAAATATAAAAAATTATGGAGCAATCTTACTGATAATCGAAAAATCACTGCGGGTATCAAAATGGATGATATTAATTCCAAACTTGCAACACTTGCTGAAAAATATGCAATTACCAACCAAACAATCAAAGTTACCTTGCCCGAAACTATGAAAGGCGGTTTGTTTGAGCGCTCAACTATTACAGTAGTATCAACTACTGGGAGCTTAAATTTTCAGGCGGTTAATGATGTTAAGGCTTTGTCTTTTATTGAAGAATTTATAAATTCTTTTCCTGGATATGCCGTTGTAACCGGAGCGCAAATTAGAAAAGGAGACAAAAACTATACCACTGAAGATCTAATTACAATCAGCACTGGTAAAGGTGTGGGACTGATAAATGGAAAAGTTGATTTTGTCTGGTATGCCTTCAGAAACAAAGATACAGAAATTAAAAAACCCGTAGATATAACTGCTAAACCTAGCGAAATTAAACCAAATTCAGTAGCTCCGAATGCGCAACCAACTTTGTAAACTTTTTTCATTGCTGATTTTTACGCTAATCTTTACTGGAGCAAATAATGCTTTGGCACAAGAAGCATCAAGCTTTTCTGAAGCAAACTTGTCAGAAAAAATAGCACCAACCAAATCTGATAATAGCAAAACTGCTCCAGCGGAAGTTGCGGTTCCAGGAAGTAAAACTACGATTATTTCTAATAATAGTTTAGCTAATATGCTGTTAGGAAATAAAATGACTTCATTGATGTTTAGTGATGAAGAAAACAGCAATATCGAACGTGCTGTAGAATCGTTAAAAAATAACCAAGTTTATTCTCCGGATGAAGGCGAAGGCGAAGCTAAGGCGAAAGCTGAGGCGGATAAGAAAAAAACAGAAGAAAAAACTGAAAACGAAAAATCCTACATTTACTTAGCTTCAATAATATACTTCAATCCAAAAGATTGGGTAGTTTGGGTTAATGAGCAAAAAATTACTCCCGGAATCAATAAAAAAGAAAAAGAGCTTTATTTAACTTCGGTTAATAAAGATAAAGTTTCTATTAGATGGGCGATCAGCGTCAGTAAATGGAAAATTCTTTCCGGAGCTAAGCTTGACGCCCCCACTCCAGCAGTTAATGAAGATAACAAGATCGTAGTTAATTTTGATTTAAAGCAAAATCAGACTTTTATTTTAAGCGCAAATAGCGTGGTTGAAGGTAAAGCGGTAGTGGCAATCTTAAAAAAGAAAGAAGAAAGCAGAAAAGCTAAAGAAGCTCAACCTGTGAAAGCAGAACAGTAAAAAACTGTTTTTAAAAGCCTTTCCAAAAATACAAAGCTAATGCGATCAATAGATTTTTACTCTGATATATACCAAAAAATAGGCATAATTAAAAAACCAGCTCACCAACCAAACTACTTGGGCGCGCTTTCAATATTTTAACTTCAGCAATTTGCCCTAAATATTTTTGCGCCTCTTCTTCACTTGCAACGTCAACAATAACCGACTGCAAATAAGGCGATTTTCCCCAAAGCTGGGTCGTTGCACGTGATCTTATTTTACCAGATTTCGGCGCTTCTTTTTCAAACAAAACTTTCATCACCTGACCTTCCGATTTTTTATTAAATTCGACTTGCTGCTGCGTTAAAAGTTTTTGCAATCTTGCCAAACGTTCATCCTTTACTTTTTCATCAACTTGAATTTTAGCATCTGCCGCTGGCGTTCCGGGACGCGACGAATATTTAAAAGAATAACATTGCGTGAAACCAATTTTTTCAACCAAATCCAAAGTATCTTCAAAATCCTGATCTGTTTCTCCAGGAAATCCGACAATAAAATCAGATGATAAACCGATATCCGGCCGCTCTTTTCTAAGATTTTCAATAATCTTAAAATAATCCTGACGCGTATGTTTGCGATTCATTCCTTTTAAAACATTGTTCGAACCAGATTGAATCGGCAAATGCAAAAATGGCATTAATTTTTCACTATCACGATGCGCCGCTATCAACTCATTCGTCATGTCGCGCGGATGAGAAGTTGTGTAACGAATTCTTTTGATTTCTGGGATTACTGCAATTTTTTCAACTAATTTTGCCAAAGTTACAACTTCGCCATTTTCATCTAAACCATGATAAGCATTGACGTTTTGACCTAAAAAATAAATTTCTTTAACGCCTTTTTGCGCCAATTTCAAAGCATCTTCATAAATCTTGTGCGCTTCGCGCGAATATTCAGCGCCGCGAGTGTAAGGCACAACGCAAAAAGTGCAGAATTTATCACAACCTTCTTGCACCGTCACAAAAGCACTAGCACCAGTTCCAGCATGGGCTTGCGGCAAAATATCGAATTTATCATTGGGCGTAAATTCGAGGTTAATTTGTTTTTTCTTGTCGCGAATAACTTTTCCCACCAGATCAGGCAAGCTTTGATAACTTTCTGGTCCCACGATAATATCAACTACATTTGATCTTCTAAAAATTTCTTCACCTTCGGCTTGAGCCACGCAACCAGCAACCGCAACGATCATTTGATTTCCGGCATTTTTCATTTTTTCTTTATGCGGACGAATGCGACCTAAATCAGAAAATAATTTTTCCGAAGCCTTTTCGCGAATATGACAAGTATTAATGATAACCATATCGGCACCTTCCGGAGTTTCGATAGTTTCATATCCAACCGCATTCATTAAATCTTGCATACGATCTGAATCATAAACATTCATTTGGCAGCCGTAGGTTTTGATGTGTAATTTTTTTGTCATTTTTTCATTTGTTTTTATTACGAGCCAGATTTTCCCTCCATCCCGTAACTGTAACGACTTCAAAAGTCGCAATTCCGGATGGATAAATTCTTTTATAATTTTGCGAAATTTTTTGCAAAAATTTCTTCGTAAAAAACTTACGCGAACGCTTAGTCAAAATATTACCCTGACCCATCATTTTCAAATCTTTTAACAGATTTAAGGGATCAGAATATTCCACCTCAATTTTGGCAAAATCTGAAATTGGATTTTGAAAACCAGCTTTTTGCAATAAACTCGCCGCAGTTTTTACATCAATTGTCGGCGGCATTCTTGGTGAAACGCCATTGTAAATTTCATTTTCCGTTTCGTATAAAACGTGAGCTAATTCGCTTAAATTTTCTTCACCAAAAAAGCTGGCGATAAAAACGCCGCCCGGCTTTAACACTTCTTTAACATTTATTAAAAATTGCGGAATTTGATTTATGTAATGAAAGTTGAGATTACTTAGAATCAAATCAAAAGATTCTTTTTCAAAAGGCAAAATCTCCGCATCTTCCATAAATTTATATGGCGCGCCAGCTTTATTTACAAGCTTCGACAAATAATCATCCATCGCGCCAATTTCTAAAATATCATTAAATTCACGATTCAAAAACTTAACATTTTCGGCAATTCTATTTGCAACTTCATGATATAAAAAATTATGATCTAAAAACTTCGAGCGCGCGCGCAACTTATTTTGACGCAACAAATCGCGATCGAACAAAACCTCTTGAATCATCACTTCGAAATGAAAATTTTAAAAAAAATATCGGAAATTATTTTTCCGAATCACTGCCTTTCCTGCGAGAAAATTATCAGTATTGACGGCTTATTTTGTGAAAGTTGCTGGCTGAAATTACAATTCATCTGCGAACCTAAATGCATAATTTGCGCTTATCCGTTTGAGTTTCAAGGTTTGAATTTAATTTGTGGAAAATGCTTAACCAAAAAACCCGCCTTTGATCGCGTAATCACGATTTTTCGTTATGATGATATTTTAAAAAAAATTGTTGGATCAATGAAATATCGCGATCAAACTTTTTTAGCTAAGAAATTTGCACGAATTCTTTTTGATAAATCAAAAAATGAAATTAAGGATTGCGACCTTGTGGTTGCAGTTCCACTTCATGTTTCGCGATTACGAAAAAGAAAATTTAATCAGGCAGTTTTATTGTCAAAAAATCTACTGAAATTAACACCAAAAATGCAGTTTTTTCCTGATTTAATGGTGAGAATTAAAGATACAAAATCGCAGATTTTTTTGAAGAAAAAAGAACGCGAAAATAATTTAAAAAATGTTTTTGCGGTGAATAAAAAATATTTAGGAATCATAAAAGGTAAAAATATTTTATTAGTTGATGACGTGATGACAACAGGCGCAACGGTTGATAATTGCGCTAAAATTCTAAAAAAACACGGCGCGAAAAAAGTGAAAGTTTTGACAATTGCCAAAACTATTTTTGGAAATGTTAATTAAATTTCCTTGCACCAACTTTGCTTTTTTTTCGCCATGATATTCACGTTCCAGAGCGTTATTTTTACTTTGGTATTTTTCACAAAAAACGAAAGCAAGCATTAATAATAAAAAATAATGCGCGATTTAAAGGGGTTTTGATGCGAGATTTGCGACAGGCTCTTTGGGTGTTTATGAATATTAGTTAAGAAATGGGTTGATTTTTTTAGGAAGAGCATAATAGGTTTTTTAGAGCGCACTTAATCACAATTGATAACAATAAAAGATATTAATATGCCAATTTCTGAAGAGCTTTTACAAAGAATTCGAGATAATGATTCAACTCTGACAAGTCTTGATCTTAGAGATAATCAAATCGGGGTCGAAGGAGCCCAAGCCCTAGCAAGCGCACTTAAGCATAATACAACTCTGGCAGAACTTAATCTTGAACGAAGTCAAATCGAAAAAGAAGGAGCCGAAGCTATAGCAGAAGTATTTACATCTAATTTCAATACAAATCTAAGATCTCTTAATCTTAACGGAAACCGAATCGGAAACGAAGGAGTCAAAGCTATATTAGAAGGACTTAAGCATAATAAAACTGTGAGACATCTTGATCTTGAGTCTAATCAAATCGGAAGTGAAGGAGTTAAATTCATAGCAGACGAACTTAAGACTAATAAAATTCTGAGAAGTCTTGATCTTGCTTCTAACCTAATCGGAAATGAAGGAGCTGAATTCATAGCAGAAGCACTTAAGACTAATACAATTCTGAAAAGTCTTAATCTTAAGGGTAACCAAATCTCAGATGAAGGAGCAATAGCCCTAGCAAGCGGAATTGAGTTTAATACAACCCTGTTTCATCTTAATCTTGTGTCGAACTTCCGAATCGTAAATCAAGGAGAAAATAGAGCGACAGAAACAATATCCGAAATAAAAAGAGAAGACATATCAAAAATAGCAAGAGGAAACCTTGTAACTCCTTCTATCAGTTACATCATGCGCAGAATAATATTTGATAATTCAGAAGAAGAATTTTCTGATAGTTACATCAGCTTTATTTTAGGTAACTCTCGTTCCATAGATTGTGTTAAAATTTTAGAGAATCTTGTAAGAGATCAACCTAATGAAAATATCCCGAATGTTTTGCAAAAAGTACAAAATATGAAGGGAGCAATAGGGGCGACAATATTACTAAAAGCTATTGAAGCGCTAGAAAGCGGCTTATCTCGAAATAAACTTAACTTACCAGAAGATAAGTTAAAATTGATAACAGATCAATTAATTGAAAATGAATTATCAAACTTTTTAAGAGCAGGTGCGGTTACAAAAGAAGGGGTTAAAGGCGGCTTGTCTTGTAACCCTAACTTGTCTCGTAACTCTGAAAAAATTTTATTAAGTACAGATCCCCAAAAGCTTATTTTAGAATTTCTAGACGGAAAAAATACAAGAATACCTCCTTCACCTACAAACGATGAAGCATTAATAAATAATGCAGAAGCCGCTGAAACATCAGAGCCTGATGAATCAATGGCGGATATTCGTTCTACTACACCTACAACCTCTGTAACTCCAAATACAGCCGGCAATTTAAGAGGAAGAGTAGGAGTAGGAGGAGGATGCTGTACAGTCAACTAACGCCATTACTAATAAATCACAATCTTGCCCAAAAACTTGTTATGCAAATAGTGCAGAGCTTTATTTGCACTTTCTCAAATCAATGAAAATAGAGCGCGGCAGAAGAGCAAGGTTTTAAATATTTTATAAAGCCTTGATTTTACTATCTCATTTTATCACTTTTACGCGACAAATAGTTTAAGGCTACAGATTATTTATTTCAAAATTTTATTTACTCAATTGATCTAAAACCGCTTGCGATTTTTTTGTCCAAACATCTGAATTTTCTTCGCAAAAATGGCGATTAAAAACTCTTGTCAAAGCTTGCATTTCATCATCAAAACTCTCATTTAAATAAACAACTTTATAGCCAAATTTTTTAAGCTTTTCTTTGATCTTTAGAATTTCAGAAGCTTCATTTCCAATCTCAAATAATTTTTCTTCTGCTCCAAAAATATTGACAAAAATCCCAACTCCATTCTCCGCCAAAAAACGCCAGTCAAATAAATATGACGGATCTTGTTTGCGGTCTAAAAATCCAGTTTCTTTAACATAACCAATATCAGAATGTCCAACAACATTCTCGGGCTTTAAATGATATTTCTGCATCAAATATTGGCAAAGTTTTAACCCAGCTTGCAGCTGAATTTTTTCAAATTTTTTTTCAAAAGGCGCGCTGTTAATAAATTCAATGCCAATCGAATTTTTATTTAAACTTTCAAAACCTTGCCAGAAGCTTATTCCCGCGTGATAAGCGACATCATTTTCATCAACTAATTCAAAGACTCTTCCATCTTCAGCAATTAAAAAATGCGCACTAACGCCATGCTTTTCAAACTGCTTCACTGCATGTTCGACCGAATTAGCTTCAACATGATGGAGCACCAAAAAATCAATTTTTCTGTTTTCATTTTTCTTTTCGAAAAATTCTGAAAATTTTTTACTTTTATCAATCAGCATAATTTTTGACATTAAAATTCTTAAAACTAAGTTGCGCCGCAATTCACTTACGTTACTTCAAACATTTAAAAATCTATTTATGGCTAGCAAAAAAGACACTTCAAAAAACAGCGCAAAATCTAACTTGGCAACCAAAAACTCAAAAGATCTTGAAGCCTTACAATTTCATACTCAAGGACAGCCCGGAAAAGTTGCAATGCACGCAACTAAACCACTTAACACTCAACGCGATTTAGCTTTGGCTTATTCTCCCGGCGTTGCAATTCCTTGTTTGGAAATTCAAAAAAACCCTGATTTAGCTTACGATTACACTTCTAAAGGAAATTACGTTGCAGTTATTTCAAACGGAACCGCAGTTCTTGGACTTGGAAATTTAGGCGCTCTCGCTGGAAAACCAGTTATGGAGGGTAAATCAGTTTTATTTAAAAGATTCGCCGACATCGATTCAGTTGATATCGAAGTTGACACCGAAAACACCGACGAATTTATCAACGCTGTTAAATATTTAGGCCCAACTTGGGGCGGCATTAATCTTGAAGATATCAAGGCTCCAGAATGCTTTATCATTGAAAGCAAACTTCGTGAAATCATGGATATTCCAGTTTTTCATGACGATCAACATGGAACTGCAATCATCTCTGCCGCTGGCATTATCAACGCTTTACACATTTCAGGTAAAAAATTTAAAGATATTAAAGTTGTAGTGAACGGCGCTGGTGCTGCTGGTATAGCTTGTTTAGAACTTTTAAAAGCAATGGGCTTGCCACATGACAACGCAATTTTATGCGATACCAAAGGCACAATTTACAAAGGCAGAACTGAAGGCATGAACCAATGGAAATCAGCTCACGCCGCCAACACCAAAGCGCGCACACTTACTGAAGCAATGAAAGGAGCTGACGTGTTTTTAGGTCTTTCAGTTAAAGGTGCTGTTACCAAAGAAATGGTAAAATCAATGGCGAAAAATCCGGTGATTTTTGCTATGGCCAATCCAGATCCAGAAATTACTCCAGAAGAAGTTTACGCAACTCGCAACGATGCAATTGTTGCTACAGGTCGTTCTGATTACGAAAACCAAGTTAATAACGTAATGGGTTTTCCTTACATTTTCCGCGGTGCTTTAGATGTTCGTGCTTCAACTATTAATGAAGAAATGAAAATCGCTGCAGCTCATGCAATTGCAGAACTTGCTCGCGAACATGTTCCGGCTGAAGTTATCAAAGCTTATGGTGGCCGCGACATGAAATTTGGTCCGCGTTACATTATTCCAACTCCATTCGATGCACGCTTGATTAGCGTCGTTCCATTGGCGGTTGCTAAAGCTGCGGTTGAAACTGGAGTTGCCAGAAAACCAATTAAAGATTGGGATGCTTATAAAAAACAACTGCAAGCGCGTCGCGACCCTTCAATGAACAGCTTGAGCATGATTTTTGAAAAGCTTGAAAGAAGCCCGAAAAAAATAATTTTTGCTGAAGGTGAACAACCAGAAATGATTCGCGTTGCTGCAATGTG
Source organism: Rickettsia typhi (assembly GCA_945862455.1). GTDB lineage: Bacteria > Pseudomonadota > Alphaproteobacteria > Rickettsiales > UBA1997 > UBA2645. The sequence continues at coordinate 26,733 of CAMAXU010000004.1, forward strand.
GCGCGATAGCGGTTATGGCTTGCCAATTCTTGTTGGAAAAAAAGACCGCATTTTGGAAAATATGAAAGAAGCAAATATCACTCCTAACGGAATTGAAATTTACAACGCCGCAATTTCTGAAGAAAATGCTAAATTCACTGATTACCTTTACCAAAAATTGCAAAGAAATGGCGTGCTTCGCTCAGACTGCGCGCGCATGGTAAAAAATGATCGCAACATTTTTGCCGCTTCAATGCTGGCTTGCGGACATGGCGACGCTTTAATTACAGGCTTAACTCGCGGTTATCGTCAATCTTTGACTGACGTTTGGAAAGTTTTGAAAAACAAAAAAGATAATATCGTTCTTGGTATTTCAATGGTGATTTCAAAAGGCAAAACTATCTTCATTTCTGACACCGCTTGTTCAGAACTTTCTTCATCGGAACATTTAGCTGACATCGCAATCCAAACTGCCAAAAAAGTGCGCGATATGGGTTACGAACCAAGAGTTGCTTTCTTGTCATTTTCAAATTTTGGTTCAGCTCTAAAAGTTGAATCAAGCCGCATTAAACATGCTGTCGAAATTTTGGATGGCATGAAAAAAATTGATTTCGAATATGATGGCGAAATGACTGCTGACGTGGCTTTAAACATGGATAAAATGGCGAGATATCCATTTAGCCGTTTAACCGCACCGGCAAATATTTTAATTTGCCCAGGTTTGCACTCAGCTTCAATTGCCACTAAACTTTTAGAAGAAGTTGGAAATTGCACAGTTATCGGCCCAATCTTGGATGGTTTTGAAAAATCAGTTCAGATTGTGACGATGAATAGTTCGGTTAATGATATTTTAAACATGGCGGCGATTGCAGCTACTAGCTCTTCTAAATAACTTTTAAAAATTTATATGTCTGACGCAGGAGAATCTTCAAATCAAGCGGCGAGATTGTCTCTTGAAAATCATAATGCTTCGAGCGGGAGTAATCTTGGACATTCTGATGGTGGAGCAGCAATGCCAATTCCCGTCGGAGATGTGAACGCCAATTTTACATTGGGAGGAATTGATAGTACTGGATTATTTGCTGCAACAAAACAAGGGACTCTGAGTTCTAATCCCGTCGATACTTTTGAAGGACTTGCTCCTGTTCAAAATATTGGAAAAGCTGTTCCTATTGAAGTACAACCTCATTTTGGTCACGGAGATTCTTTCAAGGCTCCTACCATTGCTGGAGATACTCAAATAAAACCAGCGGGACTATTTGGTGCTCAAGGACATTAAGATATGAAAAATCAGGAAAATTTAGAACAGAAAAAATGCGGCGAATCTTGCGAATGCAAAACTGTTAATGATGTAAAAAAAGAAGAAATAAAAGTGGAAGAAAAAGTCGAACAAGATCCGACTCGTTTTGGTGATTGGCAGGTTAATGGAAGAGCAATTGATTTTTAAGAGTTAGATTATGGAAATTGGTTAATCTATTAAATTACGGAGAAAATAATCAATTAACTCAACACTCTCTGGGAATAATTAAAAAACTTGATTTCACCCTGAGCTTGTCGAAGGGTGATTCTATACCAAATTAACTATCTCTTGATAGCCATAACTTTGTCTTTTTGGTAAAAATTTGCTAAGAAAATGACGCTGTATCACTTGATACAGCTTACATTTCCAGTCGCAATTTTTCCTCAAAAATACTTCGTTAGTGCTATCAAGAGATAGTTAATTTGGTATATGTCGTTTTTTGCTAGTTTCTAATCTGGTCAATTAGAGAAGTTTTTGGAAAGTCTTGAGAATAAAAGAAGAAAGCTGATTTTTAGACCCCAATTTTTTAATTATGCCTAAAATTCTTCTTAATCTCATCTAAATCCATCACTTTTTTCACCTTGCCAATCGCTGTAAATGTTGGATTTGAACCAGTAAAAATTGCTTCCGCAACTCTCGCAATATCGGCTTTTGTAACCGCAGAAACTCTTTGCAAAATTTCTTTATCTGAAATCAATCGATCGTGCGATAAAATATCGCCGCCAAGTCTTTGCATTCTTGATCCCGTGCTTTCTTTTGCCATCAATAAACCAGCTTTAAATTGTGTATGTACACGATCCATTTCCTGACTTGAAATTTTTTCGCAGATTTTTTTCACCTCATCGCAAGTTGCAGAAATTAGTTCATTGGTTTTTTCCGGCGTAGTTCCGGCGTAAATTCCAAATAATCCCGAATCTTTGTAAGTATAATTAAAAGCATAAATCGAATAAGCCAAACCGCGATTTTCACGGACTTCTTGAAATAAGCGTGACGACATTCCGCCACCCAAAATCATCGCCAGAATTTGCGAAGCGTAATAATCTTCATCCAAATATGATTTTCCTTCAAACCCCAAAACCAAATTAATTTGTTCTAACTTTCTTTCTTTTCTGAAATCGCCGCCGCTATATTTTGCTATTTCCGAACTGTTAATTTTTGAATCTCCAAGTTTGGTAAAATATTTTTTCGACCATTTAACTAAATCTTCTTCGTTAATATTTCCTGCCGCTGCAACAGCAATGTTATTGAAGCTATATTGATCGCGAATATAATTAACAAAATGTTCGCGCTTGAATTTTTTGATATTTTTTACCGGTCCTAAAATCGTTTGTCCCAAAGATTGATTTGAAAAAGCTACTTCCTGAAAATAATCAAAAATAATATCATCTGGTGTATCATTCGTCATCGCGATTTCTTGCAAAATTACACCACGCTCTTTTTCCAATTCTACTTTATCAAAAATCGAGTTTTGCAAAATGTCAGATAAAAACTCCAGCGCAAATTCAGCATGCTGTTTTAAAACTTTGGCGTAGTAAACCGTTTTTTCTTTAGATGTGTAAGCGTTAATTCTGCCGCCGATTCCTTCAAATTCTTCAGCGATTCTTTTCGAGTCTCTTTTTTTGGTTCCCTTAAAAGCCATATGCTCAAGAAAGTGTGAAATTCCGCTAATTTCAGGTGATTCGTTTCTACTTCCAGTATTTACAAAAACTCCAACCGAAACTGTTTCAACTTCTTTCATTTGGTCCGCAGCAACACGAAGTCCGTTTGGTAAATTAACTATTTTTTGTTTAGACATAAACTAAGGGAAAGAATTTTGTATTTTTAAGAGCCCGTTTAAGATCTTTTTTAATTTCAGATTTTGGCATATTTTTTACCAAAAATTGAATCAAAATGCGGGATTAAAAAGATTTTAGACAGGCTCTAAGAGGTTTTGTTATCTTGAATAGCCCTTTATTATTGTCAATCTATGAGACCAGAATTTACAAGAGATGAATGGCAGTTTGCTATTGATATTGGACCATTGCTGCCGATTTTCATAAAAGAAAAACTGGATGCTTTTCTGCAAAATTTACAAAAACTTTTGTCTTCCTGCATAAAGTAGTGATCTTGATGCGAAAATCTTGCCAAAAAAGCGGGTGAATTGGAAAGAGGTTTTTTATCTTCTTTCCTCTTCCTCTTGTTAAGAGTTTTGGTTATTTTGCTGATTGGCATTTTTACCATTGGTGTCGCAAAAATCTCTGATTTCTTCTTCGGTACGATCTTCTTGCAAGAAGCTATATAATTTATTTTGAAAATCTTTGCTTCCGCCATTATTTGTCAAAGCTTGAGAATTGTTGTTTTGATTATTTTGATTTGTCATGTGAGCACCTAGTTTTAAATTTTAAGTATAAAAAAATGGGGAGAGAATTTTTCTCCCCCCATTTCTTTATTCATTGTCAGAGCTTTTTTTGCTTGAGCCTGAAGATTGCTTTTCACAGAAAGCCATAATTTCTTGATCTGTGTGAGTTCCTTTTTCTAGGAAATTTGACAGTTTTTGTTGCAAACCTGAAGATGCAGCTTGAGTGTTTTTAGCTGATGACGAAGTGTTATTATTATTTTCTCTATTCATACGTAACCTCATTTAAAATTAAGTTAGTAGTAAGTAAAACATCCGATTTTTAATTCGGACATTTATCCGCAGATTAAAAACAGCAAAAGTCAATTTATATAAATGGGATGAGAATTTATCGTGTCATTTTGAAGATCACTCTTTCTTTTAAAACCTTTATTAAAAAGCGAAAAAAAATTCACAAACTTAAAAAACCTTTCTATAACAAAACTAATCGAAACCTAAAATTAAGAATAGATCCCATAAATGAAAAATTCTCCACTTCTATCAATTCGCGAAGCTACTATTTCTTTTGCTAAAAAAACTCTTTTTGAAAATTTGCATTTAAATCTTTTCCCACGCGATCGTATTTGCTTAATTGGTAAAAATGGCGTTGGAAAAACCACGTTAATGAATGCAATTGTCGGCAATTTTGATCTTGATTACGGTGAACGCTGGATCATGCCACACGCGGTTGTAGGGTATCTTTCGCAAAATGAAAAATTGCCCAAAAATGTCACCATTTTTGATTTTATCATGGATGGTTTGAAAATTGATGAACATAAAACTTACGTTGTCGATATTGTTTGCGACCATTTAGAAATCGATAAAAATGCCCTAACTCACACTCTTTCTGGCGGTCAAAAACGCCGCGTTAGTTTGGCTCGCGCTCTGGTTTTAGAACCGGATATTTTGCTACTTGACGAGCCAACAAACCATTTAGATTTACACGTTATTCAATGGTTAGAAAATTATCTCCAAAGCTATCAAGGCTCGCTAATCGTGATTTCGCACGATCGAAAATTTTTAGAAAAAGTTTCCAACAAGGTTTTTTGGTTGCGCGCCAATAAGTTGAAAGTGAATCAACAAGGTTACAAAGATTTCGATGAATGGTCGCAAAATATTATTGAACATGAACGTCGCGAGCTGGAGAATTTAGTTAAAAAAGTAAATTTAGAAAGTGGCTGGCTTCAAACTGGAGTAACCGGCAGAAGAAAAAGAAATATCGGGCGTTTACATTATTTGCTTGAGCTGCGTGCAAAATTAGAAGCACAAAAAAAATTGGTTCGCGCTAATCAAAGTTATATTAAAATCGAATCACAAAAACTCGAAGAAGATGCGCCGCAAGTGATCATAAGCTTTAACAATGTTTCGAAAACTTTTGGCGAAAAAGCGTTAATTGATAAATTTTCAATCAAGATTTTACGCGGTGAAAAAATCGGAATTATTGGAAAAAATGGTTCTGGAAAATCCACAATGTTAAAAATGATGATTGGCGAAACCAAACCAGATTCAGGAACTGTAAAACCAGCGCGCGATATGACTGTTTCTTACTTTGACCAAGCACGCAGCATGATTAAGCCTGACTCCACAATTCAGGAAATTTTATGCGACAGTGGTTCAGATTATGTTCAACTTGGAAATGGAAAAACCCGTCATATTTGTGGCTATATGAAAGATTTTTTGTTTGATCCTAAAGATTTATTAACATTAGCCGGAACCTTATCGGGTGGACAACAAAACCGTTTATTGCTGGCAAAAACTTTGGCCAATCCCGGCAATTTTATGATTTTAGATGAACCAACAAACGATCTCGATATGGATAGTTTAGACATGCTGCAAGATTATTTAATGAAGTATGAAGGCACGCTAATTGTGGTTTCGCACGATCGTGATTTTTTAGATAATGTTGCGACCAGCATTCTAGCTTTTGAAGGAGATTGCGTAATTACAAATCACGTTGGCGGTTATTCTGACTATTTAGAATATAAAGAAAAATATCAGAAAGATGCGCAAGAAGCCTTAAGAACAAAGGTTGTAATGAATGTTGAGGCGAGTATAAAAAAGCCTGAAGAGTCAAAAAAGTTTGCCTATAAATATCGTTTAGAATTGGAAAAACTTCCAGCAAAAATCGAAAAACTTGAAGAAAAAATTCGTAATTTAAGTGAAGAATTAAGCGAAACTGAAGACCGCAATCCCGCTAATTTAGCTCATATTGCGATGGAAATTACTAAACTCCAAAAAGAGCTTGATGCCTCTGAAGAAAGGTGGCTCGAGCTAGAAGAATTAAAAAAATGCTAAAACTAGATCCAAATAGTTGCTTAATTATCTTCTTGCTTACCTTTAAGCTCGGTCATTTTTAATAATAAACTATTCATCCGATGCCATTTTTTAATTGGCACTGATGGAATTCCAGCAACAATTTGCATCGATTCAACGTCACGCATCACGCCAGTCATGCCAGCAACTTTTGCGCCGTCTTTAACTTGAATATGTCCTGAAATATTACTTCCGCCACCGATTTGTACAAAATTACCAATTTTGGTACTTCCAGCAATTGCGGTACAACCAGCAATTACAGTGCCGCGAGCGATAATAACATTATGACCAATTTGCACTTGGTTATCAATTTTAGTTCCATCACCAATTTCAGTATTTTCAATTGCGCCGCGATCAACGCAACTATTAGCACCAATCTCAACAAAATTGCCGATTTTCACAATTCCTAGCTGAATAATTTTATGATTAATTCCAGCATTATGAGCAAAACCGAAACCATCCTGACCAATTTTTGCCCCATTATAAATTATACAATTTGAACCGATTTGAGCAAAAGAAATTACCGCTCCAGCATTGATAATAGTGTTGTCGCCGATTATACATCCATCCAGCACTGAAGAGCTTGGACCGATAAAGCAGTTTTTGCCAATTTCAACATTTTTTCCTACATAAGCATTTGGCGCGATTCTTGTTCCTTCACCAATTTTAGCTTCTGAATGAATTAGTTTTTGTCCGTCAAATTCTGGCATTTTTTCTTCATAAAAAGTTTGTGCAATTTGCGCATAAGCAAAATAAGGATTTTTATGAGTTAATACTTTCATTCCTTGAGGTGCTTTGCTAGAGAATTTTTCTTCAGCAAAACAGAAACCAGCTTTTGAGACTAAAAATTTATCTAAATATTGACCGGCATTTATGAATGAAATTTTTTCTTCATCAGCTTGATCCAAAGTAGAAATATCAAAAACTTTTTTGGTTAAATCACTTTCTGCAGGTGCTGTTGCTCCACTAATTTCGAGGATTTGCGCTAAAGTTAAACATTCAAACTTTTTATTAAAGAAACGACTACGAGACATTTAAAAAATTTATTTTAGTAATTGATTATGCATGAAGTGACTCTGGAAGCTGATGACCAGTTTCAGCATTAGAAGAATTATTATGAATAGCGCGAAAATAAACTTCTGAAATATAACGTCGCCCTTTTCCACCGCGCTTCAACTGCACAACAATATCAACTACATTTTTGATATAAGATGTAATTTCAGTTGGTGTCATTCCAAGCCCAGCTTGCATCACCATCATTTTTAGCTGTTCAATTGCCATTCTCGGTGTATCCGCGTGAAGAGTAGAAATTGATCCTGGGTGACCGGTGTTAATGGCGCGAAGAAAACTGAATGCTTCCGAACCGCGCAACTCACCCACAATAATTCTTTCTGGGCGCAAACGTAAGCAAGCTTCAATCAAATCTTGCGTTGTAACTTTCGAACGACCTTGTCCGCCTTTTGACGCAATTAGATGCACACGATTTGGATGCGAACTTAAATCAACCTCGCGAGCATCTTCTACCGTGATTAATCTTTCTTCATGAGGAATTGAGCGAATAACAGCGTTGGTAAATGTAGTTTTACCAGTTGAAGTACCGCCAGAAATGATGATATTTTTTTTATATAAAACTGCGCGATGCAAAAAGTCTTTGATGCGATTCAGCTTGAGAAGTTTTGCTAAAATTAAATCATTTTTATTTTCAACTTCGCCAACTGAAGTTGAATCAAACATACCCATTTTATCGTAATCTTCTAAGCTCCATTTCAAGCTTGATGGCTTACGAATTGAAATGACAACCGAACCTTGCTCGCAAGCTGGAGGGAAAACAATTTGAATACGATATCCATTGGGAAGTGTAGCAGAAAGAAGCGGCTCTTCTTCGCTTAATCTTTGTTCCGTAGCCTGAGCAACTAACCTTCCGAGAGATTTTAAATGCTCTAAATCGAAGGTTGGCAACTCTTCGCGAATCATGTCGCCTTTGAGTTCAATCCATACTTCGTGAGGACGGTTTATAGAAACTTCATTAACACCATCACGTTCAAGAATTTGCTTTAAGGGTAGTAGATATGAGTCTAATGCTGCTACGCTCATTTAAAACTTAAAATGAAATTAAAATTCCGGTTAAAAAAATGTAACCCTGATTATTTTTGATTTGTCTTTGATTACTTGGGATCGCGTACTGATTAATTATATCCAATGATTTTGGCTGATTAGATTTAAATGCAAACTTAGTAATTTCGACATAAGGCATAAAAGCTCGTGAAAGCTTATAGTCAACCCCTAGAGAAATTGCTTCGTAACTATTTTTTTGAAACTTACTTTTTATGGCAGTAATGCTTGTGGCAATCGGTCCGAATGCATAAGAAATTCCAGCCGTATAATAATACGGATCTTGGAATTTTGTGACATTTGTTGTGCAAGTTTGCAAGAGCAAAGTTTCAGAAGAATTATAATCGCATGAATAAATTCCGTTTTTTGGCTGCATTGATTTTCCCCACGAACCATATGAAGCACCAAAATTAAAACCGAAATAACTGAAAGTTGCACCAAGATCATAAGCCGCTAAATCAAAGCGCTCAACGCCAATTGAAGATTTTGAATTATTTATTTTTCCTCTTTCAGCAGTGGCTGAAATTTCAACTCCTAAATTGTCAAAATCTTCTGAATAATTAACTCCGAAACTCATAATATTTTTTATACGAATTGCGTTAACATTATAATATTTTGTTGAAGTAATTCCACTATTCGCACTATCCGGCGCATAGCTAATTCCAAGCTGCAAACCGCTAATTCGCGGTGAGTAATAATTAATTTTTGTCGCATCTTCAACGCCATCAAAACTATCGTCTTTTAAAGCGCGAAAATTGCTGCGATTAAAACTATTAAAATCATTTTGTACTGCATCAGCGCTATTATTATAAAAGCTGCGCGCCCCGCCGCCATGACCGATTGGTGATTGCGCAAGCATGATAAAACTAGGAAGTTTTACATTGGCACAATTAGCTCCCGAGCAAACAGTTGTAGGAGAATTTGCTAATATTGGCATATTTATATTTTCTAAATATTTTCCGTTAATGCCGCCAGCGCCGCGCACAAATTGCGCGGGACCCGATTTCATTTTTTGATTTACTGCCTGATTATTTCCCAACTCAAATTTTCCAAATGAATTTTGTGAATAAATAAACGCCTGATCGAGATTCGGCATTTCGTTTCTACGATCTGAATTTAGGTTAAATTCAACCTTTGCAACTGCGCCATATTTATCTTTATTTTTAGTCATTATTCCGCTTTTGAAAAAAAACTGCGAATCATTTCCAACGGCTTGAGTATTACTTAAACGATTATCTGTAATGCCGTTGGGAAGAGTTTTCTGTTCAAAAATTGTCGCCTGATTTCTAGAAGCAGCAGAAAAATTAACAAAGCCATTTACCAAAAAAATTGGTAAATTTGGTTTGATAAATTTTGCTTCCGAAATTGTTTGAGCGAAAACAATTTTACAAGAAAGAAAGAAAATTAATATTGATGCGATTAGATTTATTTTTTTCATTAGAAAAACTTGATTTGCGAAAGCGCCTTAAGACACGGATTTGCGATCAGACTTACTTTTTTAATTCCCAATTTCTTATTTCAAAATGGTTTATCTTCCTCATTGGCCAATTCCAAGCACTTTAGGTCGTCGCCAAATTGATTACGAAACCGTTTTTGAAAGAATGGAAACCGTTCTAAAAAAACTTAACAATCCTCATCAAAAACTTCCACCAGTAATTCACGTTGCAGGCACAAATGGCAAAGGTTCTGCCGTTTCATTAATTTCTAAAATTTTAACTTGCGCTGGCTACAAAAATCACATTTACACTTCGCCACATTTACATGATTGCAATGAAAGAATTGTTTTGGCAAACGAGAAAATTTCTGATTCTTTTTTATTTGAAGTAATGGAAGAAACCAGAATCCACGCTGCTCAAGAACCACAAATCACTCCCCTCACCTTCATGGAAGCTTTTACAATCGGCGCATTTTTAGCTTTTTCTAAAGTGCCGGCAGATGTTCTAATCATTGAATGTGGGATGGGCGGTCGAATTGATGCGACCAATATTTTAGAAAAAAAATTAGCCACAGTTTTAATGCCAATTTCTTTTGACCATGTTGAATATTTAGGAAACTCAATTGAAAGAATTGCACTTGAGAAATCAATGATTATGCGCCCCAACACGCCACTAATTGTTTCTTCGCAATCTAAAAAAGCGCGCGAAATAATTGAAATTTTGGCGCACGATCAAAATATTTTAACTTATTTTTATGATAAAGATTTTGAGATTATTGTCGATGAAGAAAGTGGTGAATTTGATTTAAGATTTGGCGAATTGATTTTTGAAAACCTTCCAAAACCAGCGCTTCTGGGCGCTCATCAATATATCAATTTCGCAACAGCGATTGCAACAGTTTTAGCAATTAGTGAAAAATTTCCAATAAAAAAAGAGGATATTTCTCAAGCAATTTCAACAGTTTCTTGGCCAAGTCGAATTGAAAAAATTGAAAATAATTTAAATAAAATTTTAAAAAATTCAGAAAGTGAAATATGGATCGACGGCGCTCACAACCAAGCTGGAGCTTTTTCTTTAGCACGCTGGATATTGGAAAAAAATGATAAAAAAACTTTTGTAATTTGTGGATTTAGTCGCGGAAAATGCAGAAAAGAATTTTTAGAAAAATTTAAAAATGTAGCAGAAATTATAGCAATAAGAGTTGATGGCGAGCCTTATCCTGAAGAGGCTAAAGTTATTGCAGAAATTGGTGAATTATCAGGAATAAAAATTCTAACAGCTGATGATCTTTTGGATGCAATTAATCTTATTGCCAAAATGAATAATTATACTTCTTGTCGAATTGTGATTTGCGGCTCTTTGCATTTAGCGCGCGATGTTAGAAAATTTAACAATATCTATAAATAAATTTCTTTTTCTTCATCTTCCAAAAACTGAAATTCTTCATTTTTATTTCCCGAAACTACATCAGTTAAAATTTTTCCTGAAGCAGCTGACAAAGTCCATCCCAACGATCCATGTCCTACATTGAGAACTAAATTTCCATATTTCTTAACTTCGCAAATTAACGGAATTGAATTTGGACGAAATGGCCTAAAGCCCGACCAATCTTGAATCTGATTAAAATTTCCGAAATCAGAAAAAGTTGCAAACAATGCTTTCTTCAAAAAATTAACGTGTTTTTTATTTTTACTATTTCTTAACCAGCAAACTTCAACAGTGCCTGCTGCACGAAAAATATTACCCAAACGACTATAAACAATTTTATTTTCAGTATCGGTTAATGCCATGTTTGGTGCAATAAACTCTTCATCAGCATTGATTGAAAGGCTATAACCTTTCAAGGGATAAATTTGGGGGTTAATTCCAATTCCGGTTAAAAGATTGTTTCCGTAAGCGCCAAGTGCATAAACATATTTATTAGCAACAAAAATTCCTTTGCTGGTATTGATGCCCGTTACCTTCTCATAATTAGTAAAAATATTTCGCACATCAACGTCATATTCAAAAACTACGCCATATTTTTCGCGACAGATTTTTTCCAAAGATTTCGTGAAAATCATACAATTGCCACTTGTATCCATCTCATAAAAAATACCGCCACATAATTTTCCTTCATCAAAAATGCGAACCAAAGTCGGCTCTTTTGTAACGCATTCTTCGGCAGTTAAAATTTGTGCTTTGCAACCAATTGAGTTGTGAAATTCTGCTTCTTTAATTGCTGATTCGAATTTTATTGGATTGCGGTAAAAATGCAGAATGCCCTGTTTTTTATAGTCAAATTTGATATCTGTTTCTTCTTCTAAAATCTGCTCTAAAACCTTTTTACTGTAGGATGAAATCTTGAAGAGTTTTTTGCTGTTTTCCTGTGATTTTTTAAGCGAAGAATTTTTGTAAAATTCATTTGCCCAAATAAAAAATCTTTTACCGAATAAATCAGAAATCGTCAAAAATGATCCAGAAATAAAAGCCGCTTTCAACATTGCCCATGATGAAGCTTTTGCCGCCCAAGTTTCAATGTGAGAATAGCTCAATTGTCCGCCATTGGCATAGGAGCAGCCCATAGCCGAGGAAGAATTTTTTTCAAGCACAATGACTTTATGTCCAGCACGGGCTAGAAAATAAGCACTCGTAACACCAATTACGCCAGCGCCTAAAACTATCACTTTCATCGCAAAAATTTTTTTTTAAATTGAATCTGAATAACGGCTCTAAAAATGTGAGCAAAGCTAATTTAATAATCTAAAATGCTACATAACCCCAATATTTTCAACATTCCAGCAAATTATCATTTTTTCGGATCGCTTTTTGACTGGCTTGAAAATAATTTTTCGGGTCAGATTTCGGAAGTAAAAATCTTTTTGCCAAATCGCCGTTCATGTCGCGAATTTGGGGAATTATTTTTAGCTAAAAATAGCAATATAATTTTGCCAAAAATTAAGGCAATTTCTGATATTTCTTATGAAGATTTTTTTGACTTTTTGCCAAATGTTGAAGCCAAAGAAATTATCAGCGAACTATTGCAAATCAAGTCTTTATCCAATTTAGAATATCTTTTTTTTCTAACTAAAGAAATCCAAAAACTCGCAATTTTCGGCGACAATCTTGAATTTGATCAGGCCTTTAAAATTGCCACTAATTTGCAAAGTCTTTTCGATGATATTGAGCGTGATGAAATTGATTTAAATATATTGGATGAAATTGACGATTCTAATCTTTCTCGGCATCGCCAATTAACGCTGGAATTTTTAAAAGATTTTCACGTTCAAATTAAAAATTCATTAATCAAAAAAAATATTTTTTTTAGCTCTTCAAGCCAAAATTTTATAATTCAGAAATTGGTCTACTTGCTTGAAAAATATGGCTCAAAATCTCCAATAATTATTGCCGGATCAACTGGAAGTGTCTCATTTAGCAAAAAATTAATTAAGACAATTTCTAAAAAAAATTACGTTATTTTGCATGGCGCAACTACGGAAAGTTATGAGATAGAAAATCATCCACAATTTTTCTTAAATTGTTTAAGTGAATTTTTAGAAATTAATAAAAATACAATCAAAAAAATTTCTAATGATAAATTTATTTTAAGCGACGAGACCAGACAAAATCTAATTTCGTTAATGATGTTGCCAGCAGAAAAAACTATAAAATGGCAAGAAATTTCACAGCATTTAGATATTAAAAAAACTGCGCTCGATTTAGAAAAAAACTTTCTATTAATTGAGGCAAAAAATGAAATTGAAGAAGCTAAAATTATTTCATTAGCGCTGCGCGAAGCTTTAAATAATAAAAAAAATGCGGCCGTAATTACAAATAATGATAAGCTGGCGAAGCTTATAAAACTTGAGCTTGAACAGAATTTATTGCCATTTAACGACACCAGAAATTTAAGTATTTTCAATTCTAATCTGGTTAATTTTTTACTGCTAATTCTGGAATTAGTCGAAAGTGATTTTAATTCGCATAATTTGCTAGCACTTCTTAAAAATCCCTTTTGTTTTTATTCAAAAAATCCTGATCTTTTGGCTGATTTTGAAATCAAGATTTTGCGCCAAGATCGTGTAGATTCGGGAATTTCTGGCATTTTAGAAAAATTAAAAAATGAAGAAATTTTAAACAATTTTTTTATCGAATTTTGTAAAAATATTTCTTGCTTAAAACAAAATTCTCAACTCGCTTTAGCCGCAGAAAATCTGATCAAAACCGCAGAAAATCTTAGTCAAAAAACTTGGAACCAATTGCTTGAAGGCGAAACTGCTCAAATTGAAATTTTCGAATTTTTTGAAAAATTAAAATCACAAAACGAAGCCGTGCTTAAACCAAAAAATATTCTTAGCACTTTTAAAACTTTATTTTCTCAAATTAGTTATTTTGAAAAATCAGATTCTAAAGCTCCGATCCAGATTTTATCAACTATTGAAGCGCGTTTGTTAAATTTTGATTTAGTAATTATAGCTTCCTTAAACGAAGGAGATTTTCCTGAAATCGCGGTGGAAAATTGGCTGGGAAAAAAGATAAAAAAAGATTTAGGAATTGATAAAACTTTAAAAAAAATCGGGCAAAATGCTTATGATTTTTGCAATTATTTATCGAATGAATCAATAATTCTAACTCGCTGTAAAGTCAGGAATGGCGCGGTTTTAATTGAATCGCCCTTTCTCTTAAAATTCAAAACTATTTGCCAGAAAATTGGAGTGAAACTTAATTTAGGAGAAAAATATTTTACGCAGTTAAAAAATTTAAACAGCCCGCAAATCAGACAAATTAAGGATCCAAACCCCAAACCTAAAGTTGAATTTCGTCCTCAAAAAATTTCGGTAACTGATATTTCGAAATTAATTTCTGATCCTTACGAAATTTATGCTAAAAAAATTTTGCAGCTTGAAGAATTAGAAAAAATTGATTTTGAACCTTCTTACGCAGAGTTTGGAAGCTTTATTCACAAAGCTTTAGAAGAATTTGTAAAAAATCCGCAACAATTAGATTTTATTAAAAAAGCAGAAGGGATTTTTGAAGAATATTTTTTGTCCAACGAATCTAAATTAATTTGGTGGTCAAAATTTGAAAAAATCTTTGCTGATTTTGCGATTGAAAATCAAAGGTTTTTAAATTCAGAAAACTATGTGGAAATCCCAGCGGAATTAAAGATTTCGCAAATTACGATTCGTGGAAAAATTGATCGCGTAATTATTGATGAAGAAGGTTTTGCCGCGATTTTTGATTATAAAACCGGACAAGTTCCAGCTAAAAAAGAAGTGTTTTCTGGTGCAAATCCGCAACTTACAATCGCAGCTTTGATGCTGCTTGAAGGCGCAATTGAAGGTGAGATAAAAAAACTGGATTTAGAAAAAATTACTTCCCTAAATTATTGGAAATTATCCGCCTCTTCACTTAGTGAAATTAAAAATATTTGTGAAAATAACGAAGAAATACAAATTTTAGCTTCCGCTGCGAAAGCAGGTTTGGAAAGGCTTTTTGCGTATTTTTGCGACGAAGAAAATGGTTATTTGGCAACTGGCAAAAATTTGCGAAGCGAATATCGCAATCTGGCAAGAATTGAGTAAAATAATATGCGCTACAAACTAACCGTTGAATATGACGGCAAAAATTATTTCGGATTTCAAAAACAAATTGATTGCGCCAATAAAACTATCGAAGGCTTGTTGGAAGATGCTATTTTTAAATTAACTAATGAACGCACGAAAATAATCGCCTCTGGTCGCACCGATGCTGGCGTTCACGCTTCGGGTCAAGTTATTCATTTTGATTTGGAAAAAGATTTCGATGATTACAAATTCATGATGGGCATTAATAATTTTTTGCGCGAAGAAGAAATTTCAATTCTTAATTGCCAGAAAGTTGATAAAAATTTTCATGCCAGATTCAGCGCCAAAGCACGCCATTATCGCTATATAATCATTAATCGCCGCGCTCCACTCACTTTTCAAAAAAACCGCGCTTGGCATTTTTTTAGCGAAGATCTTGATGTTGAGTTAATGAAAGAAGCGACAAAATTTTTGATCGGAGAGCATGATTTTTCTTCCTTTCGTGATGCACAATGTCAGGCAAATTCAACAATTCGCACTATCGATAAAATTGAGATTACGCAAAATGATGATGAAATTTTAATCGATATCAGCGCCAAATCATTTTTGCATCACATGGTAAGAAATATTGTAGGAACCCTTGCTTGGATTGGATCAAAAAAGATTTCACCAATCGAAATGAAAAAAATTTTAGAAAGCCATGATCGCACAAAATCCGGACCAAACGCACCGGCATTTGGGTTGTATTTTCTTAGGACAGATTATGATTAAGTTACACTAAAATCTAAATTCTCACCGTTCGCTTTAATCACAATTGATTGACCATCTTGAATATCACCTTTCAAGATCATCTCCGCCAAAGCATTTTCAATATCTTTTTGAATCACTCTTTTCAAAGGTCGAGCGCCATAAGTTGAACTGTAACCTTTTGCCGCCAAATAATTTTCAGCTGTTTTATCAAGCTTAATTATAATATTTCTACCAACCAATCTTTTGGCGAGCTTTGCGAATTGAACTTCGACAATGGCTTGCATATTTTTTCGACTCAATTTGTTGAATAAAATTATCTCATCTAAACGATTCAAAAATTCTGGCCTAAAATGCTCGCGAACCACTTCCATTACTTTATTTTCAACCGTTTTAACATCTTGATCTTCATCAAGTTCAGTCAAAAATTGTGAACCCAAATTTGAAGTTAAAATAATTATCGTGTTAGAAAAATTAACAATGTGACCCTGCCCGTCTGTAAGTCTGCCATCATCTAGAACTTGCAATAAAATATTAAAAACATCGTGATGCGCTTTTTCCACTTCATCAAATAAAATCACCTGATAAGGACGGCGGCGCACGCTTTCAGTTAATACGCCACCTTGCTCAAAACCAACGTAACCGGGAGGCGCGCCAATTAACCTTGCAACCGCGTGCTTTTCCATAAATTCACTCATGTCAACGCGTAGCATTGCAGAATCATCATCAAAAATAAATTCTGCCAAAGCTTTAGAGAGTTCAGTTTTTCCAACTCCCGTTGGACCTAAAAATAAGAATGAACCAATTGGGCGACTTGCTTCCTGCAAGCCAGCGCGTGAACGACGTACAGCGCTTGAAATTGCATGAAGCGCATCATCTTGGCCAATTACTCTTTGGCGTAATAAATTTTCCATTTTTAGCAATTTTTCTTTTTCGCCAGAAAGTAATTTATCCAAAGGAATTCCGCTTACTTTCGCAATAATTGCCGCAATATCATCTTCTGAAACTGATTCACGAATCATAGTTTGCGACACAGATGTTTCTAAGGCTGATTGCTCTTTTTGTAATTCCGGAATTGTACCATAAGTTATTTCACCCGCTTTAGTTAAATTGCCTTCACGCTGCGCTTTTTCGAGTTCAAATTTACTATGTTCAATTTTGCTTTTAAGTTCGTTAATTTTAGTGCGCTTCATTTTTTCAGCCTGCCATGAAGTGGTAATTTCAGAAGATTTTTTTTCTAAATTTTTTAACTCGGCAGTAATTTTTTCTAAACGATCTCTGGAAGCTTTATCATCTTCTTTTTTCAAGGCTTCGGCTTCGATTTTTAACTGGATAATTTTGCGATCCATTTCGTCAAGTTCAGTTGGCTTAGAATCGAGTTCAATTTTTAAACTGCTCGCCGCTTCATCAATTAAATCAATTGCTTTATCGGGCAAAAAACGATCAGTAATATAGCGATCCGACATTGTGGCTGCTGCAACCAAAGCTGAATCTTTAATTTTGATTCCGTGATGAACTTCGTATTTTTCTTTAATGCCGCGTAGAATTGAAATTGTGTCTTCAACGCTTGGCTCTTCAGTATAAATCGGCTGAAAACGGCGTGCTAAAGCAGCATCTTTTTCAATATATTGACGATATTCGTTAATAGTTGTTGCGCCAATACAATGAAGCGTTCCGCGCGCTAAAGCTGGTTTTAATAAATTTGAAGCATCCATCGCGCCATCAGTTTTTCCGGCGCCAACCAACAAGTGCAATTCGTCAATAAAAAGCACAACTTCATCATTACTTTCCACTTCGTTTAAAACTGCTTTTAAACGCTCTTCAAATTCACCACGAAACTTTGCGCCCGCAATTAAAGCGCCCATGTCAAGTGCCATTAATTTTTTATCTTTTAAACTTTCAGGAACATCGCCATTTACAATTCTTTGCGCCAAGCCCTCAACTATCGCAGTTTTACCAACTCCCGGCTGACCAATTAAAACGGGATTATTTTTGGTTCGACGCGATAAAACTTGCATCGCGCGGCGAATTTCTTCATCGCGACCAATCACGGGATCAATTTTTCCTTCACGAGCTTTTTTGGTTAAATCTTGTGCATATTTTTCAAGTGCTTGATAAGTGGTTTCGGCGGAAGCGGAATTAGCTTTTTTACCACCACGAATTTTTTGAATTGCCGCGCGAAGCCCTGTAACACTAACTCCAGCAATTTTTAGAGCTTTGGCAGCTTCGTTTTTTTCATCTTCTAAAATCGCCTGTAAAATGCGTTCAACAGTGATAAATTGATCAGAGTTTTGATTGGCTAATTTTTCTGCCAAAAGCAAGACGCGCGCCAATTCCTGAGACATTGAAATATTTCCAGCGCCACTTCCTTCAATTTTTGAAATTGCATTTAAAATTCTCTGACTTTCAGCTTTTAAAATTTCGATATTTCCGTCACAAAAAGTGACTAATTTTTGCGTCAATCCATCTTGATCTGATAACATTGCTACAAGCAAATGTTCGGGTAAAAGTTTTTGATTTGAGTTTCCTAAAGCTAATGTTTGCGCTGTTTGCAACAGGCTTTGCGTTTTTTCAGTGTAACGATCCAGATTCATAAAATTACCTATTTCAAATAATTAACTTACAAATTTTTAAATAGTAAATTGACGGATTTTTTTCAATAATTGATCTTCAATTTCTTCAGCAGTTTTAACAAAAAAATCACGTTCAAATAAGCCGAAATGTGGAATTATTAATTTTTCTTCGATGTTAATTTTTAGATCTTCAATTGCCAAAATATCAATGTCAATCTCTCGCGGCGACCATCTTTGCGACTCTTTTCGTCCTAATTTTTTTTCAATTTTTTTAACTATTTCTAAAATTTTTTCTGGCGCAAATTTTTTCAAATCAATATCGGCAGAAAATGCAATATTATAAAATTCTACATCCCATTCTTGTGGTGAATTTGGCAAAAGCATTGCTGGATTTTTGAAAATATTTGATCTTTTTGGCGAAGTTAAAAATAGCTCTGAAGTCAACTCTTGAATAGCTTGGTCAAGGTAGAAATTCTTGTCACCTAAATTTGATCCGATACCAAAAATTATACGTTTCATTTGTGTTTTTAAGTTGATTTTAGTCCGAGCGGACCCCGTCGTGAAGACGGGGTGACAGCCTAGAAGACGGGGTGACAGCCTAGAAGACGAGGTGACGAATTAGAAGACGATATGACAGTTCAGAAAAAGATGTGACAGTTGTTAATGCGAGATGATAGTTTAGAAAAGGAGGCGACAGTTTAGAAAAGGAGGAGACAGTTGTTAATGCGAGATGACAGTTTATAGTTTGCATAAAAACTAGATACATTGTCACCCCGTCTTCACGACGGGGTCGGCTCGGGTTTAATAAAAGAAATAACTAAAGTTTAATTCCTACTTTTTCTAAATCAGACTCTACCATCATTTTAACCAATCCTTTGAAATCAACTTTCGGCTTCCAGCCAAGTTTTTGGCGCGCTTTAGTTGAATCACCAATCAATAAATCAACTTCTGCCGGACGGAAATATTTTTCACTAATTTCCACATGTTTTTTCCAATCTAATCCAACTAATCCAAATGATTCATCCAAAAATTCTTTTACTGAATAAGTTTCACCAGTAGCAACAACATAATCATCAGCTTCATCTTGCTGAAGCATCATCCACATTGCTTCTACATAATCACCGGCAAAACCCCAATCGCGTTTGGCATCGAGATTTCCTAAATAAATTTTGTCAATTTTTTTAGACATAATATCAGCAAGACCGCGAGTAATTTTTCTGGTTACAAAAGTTTCACCTCTTCTTGGGGATTCGTGGTTAAACAAAATTCCACTGCAAGCATAAATTCCATAACTTTCGCGGTAATTTACGGTAAGCCAGTGCGAGTAAAGCTTGGCACAAGCGTATGGGCTACGCGGATAAAATGGAGTAGATTCACTTTGTGGAATCGCCTGAACCTTTCCAAACATTTCACTTGATGAAGCTTGATAGAATTTGGTGTTAATACGGGTATCTTTAATGGCATCAAGAATTCGGCAGGTGCCAGTTGCGTCTACATCGGTGGTATATTCAGGAATATCAAAACTTACTTTTACATGGCTTTGCGCCGCCAAATTATAAACTTCATCCGGCATAATTTTTTCAAGTAAACGAGACATATTTGAGGCATCTGCCAAATCACCGTAATGCAAAAAAAGTTTAACAGCAGAAATTTTTGGGTCGGTATAAAGATGATCGATACGACCAGTGTTGAAACTGCTAGAGCGTCTAATCACACCGTGAACTTCATAGCCTTTAGCAAGCAAAAGTTCGGTTAAATAGGATCCATCTTGACCGGTAATTCCCGTGATTAGCGCTTTTTTAGTCATGTCGATTATTTTTGATTTTGGAAAGAAATTTTATTTTTAAATAACGAACTTTCTTGATGCAAGAATTTTGATGCTATTAGCTGCCTATCAATCATAATAAATTCATGTAAATTTTTGTTGTAAAGATTACGCAAGCTTTTTAATTTAATGCCCATCTCGTTTTGACGTAAATAAATTCTCCTTACATAATGACAGAAAAGAAATCTGGTTCACAAAGACCAACCTCTCCACATTTGCAAATTTACAAATGGAATATTTCTTCTTTGGGCTCAATCATGCACCGCTTAACTGGCGTGATGCTTTACTTCTCAATCATCGCCATTTCTTGGTATATCGTTTATTATACTTACCAAATCAATATCGCCGAATCTTCTGAAAACTGCGATTGTCCGATGAATGAAATCATCAACAATCTTTTTGCTCTGGCGGCAATTGGTGTAACTTTTGCTCTTTACTATCACTTCTGCAACGGCATTCGTCATTTATTCTGGGACATGGGCAAAGGTTTTGAAAAATCAACCGTCAAAAAAACCGGACTTCTAACCATAGCTCTTTCATTGATTTTTACTGTACTAACAGTTGGCGTGACTCTTTACCTAAAATATTTCTAAATTTATGAATAAAATTAAAATTGCTCCTTCAACCAAAAGCGGCGTACATCACTGGCTGATGCAAAGAATTTCGGCAATCGCCTTAATTCCATTAATTTTTTGGTTAGTTCTTTCATTCACTCAAATCGCTGAAGATCCTCAAGGTTATTTACCGGTTTTTTTCGCTTATCCACTTAACGCAGTGCTTGGAATTTTATTGATTACAACCTCACTTTATCACGGCGCTTTGGGACTTCGCGTTGTTATCGAAGATTATATTTCAAACAAAACCAAAATGCATTTTTACATTATGCTGGTAAATTTTCTTTCGATCGTAACCTCTGTAGCAGTGGTTATATCAATAATCAGACTTCACTTAATTGGATAATATTTAAAAAAAATGTCAGAAAAAAAAATCGGAAATTACACAATAATTGATCATGAATTCGACGTTGTAGTTGTAGGCGCTGGCGGTGCCGGACTTCGCGCAACTTTCGGCATGGCACAAAAAGGCTTGTCAACCGCTTGTATTTCAAAAGTATTTCCAACCCGCTCCCACACAGTTGCTGCACAAGGTGGAATTTCTGCTGCTCTGGGAAATATGGGTGACGATGATTGGCGCTGGCATATGTACGACACTGTAAAAGGTTCAGACTGGCTGGGCGATCAAGATGCCATCGAATATATGTGTCGCGAAGCACCTGCTGCAATTATTGAACTTGAACATTATGGTGTGCCTTTTTCACGCACCAAAGAAGGGAAAATTTATCAACGTCCTTTCGGCGGCATGACCAAAGAATTCGGCGAAGGCGGACCAGCTCAAAGAACTTGCGCTGCCGCCGATAGAACAGGACATGCAATTTTACACACGCTTTACCAACAATCTCTAAAACATAACGCTCAATTTTTCATCGAATATTTCGCCCTTGATTTAATCATGGAAAACGGCATTTGTCGTGGCATCACCGCTCTTTCAATGGTTGATGGAACTATGCATCGTTTTAAAGCGCAAATTGTTGTTCTTGCAACCGGCGGTTATGGTCGCGCTTATTTTTCTGCTACCTCTGCACACACTTGCACTGGCGACGGAAACGCTATGGCGCTTCGTGCTGGGCTTCCACTCCAAGATATGGAATTCGTCCAGTTTCACCCAACCGGCGTTTACGGTTCAGGATGTTTAATAACTGAAGGTGCTCGTGGCGAAGGTGGATATTTAGTCAACTCTGAAGGCGAAAGATTTATGGAGCGTTACGCTCCAAGCGCCAAAGATTTAGCAAGTCGTGATGTGGTTTCGCGCGCCATGACGATGGAAATTTTAGCCGGACGTGGCGTTGGTCCAAATAAAGACCACATTTATTTGCACTTGAATCATCTAGATCCAAAAGTTCTTCACGAAAGACTTCCCGGAATTTCTGAAACCGCCAAAATTTTCGCCGGCGTTGATGTAACTAAACAACCAATTCCAGTTCTTCCAACTGTTCACTATAATATGGGTGGCATTCCAACTAATTTCAAAGCTGAAGTTTTAACTGTTAAAAATGGTAAAGCTGAAACTGTTCCTGGATTAATGGCAATTGGCGAAGCTGCTTGCGTTTCAGTTCATGGTGCTAACCGTTTGGGCTCAAACTCATTACTTGATCTTGTGGTATTTGGGCGCGCCGCTGCTATTCGTGCTGCTGAACTTATTAAACCAAATACTAAACATTCTGAACTTCCTGACAATGCTGGCGCCGAATCAATTGAGCGTTTCGATAAAATTAGAAATTCCGATGGCAAAACTTCCACCTCTAAAATTCGCGATGAAATGCAAAAATGCATGCAACTTCATGCTGCGGTATTTAGAACTGAAGATTCGTTATCTAAGGGTGCTGAAAAAATGCATGAAATTTTTAAGAAATTTGATGATCTCAAAATTGAAGATCGCGGATTAATTTGGAACAGCGATTTAATTGAAGCTTTAGAAATCGATAATTTAAGATCTCAATCTTTAGTAACAATTCTTTCCGCCCTAAATCGCAAAGAAAGCCGTGGTGCGCAAGCTCGCGATGATTATAAAGATAGAGACGACGAAAATTGGATGAAGCATTCAATCATGTGGTGCGACAATAGTGGAAATACTAAAATCGATTATCGCGAAGTGATTTTAAAACCACTAAGCAATGATGTTCAGGCTTTCCCTCCTAAAAAAAGAGTTTACTAAAATCAAAATTTTATCGAAATAAAAACAAAAACTTATGGCAGAATTTACACTTCCAAAAAATTCACAAATCGATAAAAAAGCCGGAAAGCTTTTTAAAGCCAAAGAAGGCGCTAAAAATGTCCGCGTTTTTGAGGTTTATCGCTATAACCCAGAAGATGCACAAAAAACAAATCCTTATATCGATAAATTTGAAATCGACATGGATGAATGCGGTCCAATGGTTTTGGATGCTTTAATCAAAATCAAATCTGATCATGATTCTTCAGTGACTTTCCGCAGATCTTGTCGCGAAGGAATTTGTGGCTCTTGTGCTATGAATATTGACGGAACCAATACCCTTGCTTGCACTAAAGCCATTTCTGATTGCAAAAGTTCAGGTGTTAAAATTTATCCACTTCCGCACATGCCGGTTGTAAAAGATTTAGTTCCCGATCTTACAAATTTTTACGAACAATATAAATCAATCAAACCTTGGCTACAGGCTGAAATTCCTGATAACCAAAATGAAGAAAGGCTTCAATCTCCGAAGGATCGTGAAAAATTAGACGGTCTTTATGAGTGCATCTTATGCGCCTGCTGCTCAACTTCTTGCCCAAGCTATTGGTGGAACAGCGATAAATATTTAGGACCTGCAACCTTGCTGCAAGCTCAAAGATGGATTGTTGATTCACGTGACGAGGCAACGGCAGAAAGACTTGATGAACTTGAAGATCCATTCAAACTTTACCGCTGCCACACAATCATGAATTGTACGAATACTTGCCCGAAAGGCTTAAATCCAGCAAAAGCAATTGCTTCAATCAAACAAGCGATTGCTGATAGAAAAGCTTAAAATATGAAAAATATTTTTTTCTTAGGTTGTGGAAAAATGGGGTCAATAATACTTCATAATCTGCTTGAAGAAAATAGCTTTGAAGCAACTCAAATAAATATCTTAAAAAGGTCAGAAGATAATAAAATTTCTGGCCTTAATTACGTAAAAAATATCTCAGAACTTCCAAAAAATTATAAAGCCGATTTGGTTTTTATAACAATTAAGCCTCAAGATGCAGCAACGATTTTGGAAGAGTTTTCTAAGGCAAAAATTTTAAACAAAAAAACCATCTTTGTTTCAATTTTAGCTGGAAAGAAAATTCAATTTTTTGAAAAAATTTTTGGTAATGATGCAAAAATTGTTCGCTCTATGCCAAATCTTCCCATTCAATATTCCCAAGGAATTTTTCCTTATCTCTGCAATAAAAATCTTAAGAAATTCGAAATCGAAAATCTAAAAACTATTTTTGATAAATTTGGTTTAGCTTTTGAAATTTCAAATGAAAAATTATTTGATGCAGCAACTGCAATTTTCGGATCGGGACCAGCTTATATTTTTTTACTTCAAGAAATTTTTACCGAGATTGCAATAAACTGCGGAATTAAAAAAAGTGAATCTGAAAATCTTGTTAAAAAGCTATTTTTAGGAAGCTCTTTAATGTCGGAATTTTCTGAAAAAAAATTTTCTCAATTACGTGAATCAGTAACTTCAAAAAATGGTACAACCGCAGCTGCTACAAAAATTCTACAAAAAAATTCAGCCTTAAAAAATATTTTTACCAAGGCTATCGATGCAGCAATTATCAAGTCTCAAGAAATTTCCTGCGATTAAAGCCAGTAAATTAGTTTTGGTATTTTTTATTTTGACCAGAATAATCCCTGCGTTTTTATCTTTTCCCTGCATTACCGATGTTCCGCTTTACTTAACCTATTTTCAAAAGTTATATCTAGGCCTTAAGCCATACAGCCAGTTTAATTTGGAATACCCACCTTTAACTTTAATTTTTATCTATTTTCCCGGATTACTCTTAAAAGACATTAATTTTACGCCCTATTATCTTTCTTTCGCTTTTTTCATGTTTTTGGTTGATTTTTTTTGCCTAAAAACTTGCCAACTTTATTGCAAAAAACGTCTTTTAATGACTGAAAAAGAAATTTCTTATATGGGCTTTCTTTATACCTTGTTTACTCTGATAATGTTTCGCCTGCTTTATCATCGTTTAGATCTTGTAGTAGCTTTAATTTTTACAACTTCTTTATTTTTCTTCGAAGCTAAAAATCCAAAATTAAAAACCAGTTTTTTTATTAATGCCTTAGTTGGTTTTTTCTACAAGATTGTACCGGTTTTTACTTTGCCGATAGCGATAATTTTTAAATCGGTAAATAGTAAGAAAATGGTTAAGATAATATGCTTGCAATCCTTATTTTTCATAATTTCACTGATCTTAATTATTTGTGCGTTAGAAATTTACACCGATCATAATTTTATTAAAAACATGATGATTCATGCTCAAAGAGGTATTCAGGTGGAATCAACGTACTCATCATTTTTAATGCTTAATAATTTGTTACATAATGAGCATTCATCGCTTTATAATAGTTTTGGATCTTGGAATATTAAAAGCGGTTTTTATCTAGAAATTATCGCCAAATTTTTAGGAAATTTTGTCCTACTATTTTTCTACGCAGCGATTTTCTGGATTTTATTTAAGCAGGAGCGAAAAATCATTATTTCAGAAAATCACTTTCTTGACGCTACTTTGATAACCATTTTATTACTTCTTTCTTTTCAAAAAGTCTTATCGACGCAATTTTTTGTTTGGCTCGCACCAATTGCAGCAATTTGGCTAGCAAAAAATCATTCGTGGAAATTTTTAGCAATTTTTTCTTTTATATTTCTAGCCTCCTCATTTATTTTTTCGGATTATTTTAACCTAATTGAAGAAAAACCAATTTTTGTAATCGCACTTTTTTTACGAAATATTTTACTGGTTTTCATCACCTGTTTTTTAACTCACAGATTTTTAAAAAATTTATCAAATGTCTAAGATTGAAATTTATACTGACGGAGCTTGCTCAGGAAATCCTGGTCCTGGCGGATGGGGAGCAGTTTTGCTTTATAAAGAACATGAAAAAAGAATTTCTGGTGGTGAAAAAGATAGTACTAATAATCGTATGGAGTTGCGCGCCGTTTCAGAAGCGCTTAAGACTTTAAAAAAACCAGGTGAATTAATAGTTTATACCGATAGTAAATACGTAATGGACGGCATTACAAAATGGATTTTTAGTTGGAAAAAAAATGGCTGGAAAACGGCGAATAAAAAACCGATAAAAAATATAGAATTTTGGCAAGATTTAGATGAAGAAGCTGCGCGTCATAAAATTGAATGGGTTTGGGTAAAAGGACATAGCGGAAATCGCTTTAATGAAGTGGCAGATCAATTGGCGCGCGATGCAGTGGAGAAGTTTAGATAATAAAATAATTATTTATTTAGCGGACTATTGCGATAGCTATAACCAAAATAAAAGATCAAACCTAAAATCGACCACAGCAAAAACCAAAAACCATTTTCAAGCAACAAGTTGTAAACTAGATAGCCGCAACAAAGCACCGACATTGGAACCATAACATAAACTGCCGGACATCTAAAATTGCGCACCAGATTTGGCTGTTTAATTCGCAGAACTAAAACTCCGATTGAAACTACGATAAATGAAAACAAGGTTCCAAGACTAGTCATGTGACTCAAAATTTTTAGAGGCAATAATCCTGAAATCACAGCAACAGCAACTGAAACAATAATTACACTGACATAAGGCGTGTTATATTTTTTATGTAATTTGCTGAAGGAAGAAGGAATTAAGCCATCGCGTGACATTACGAAGAAAATACGGGATTGACCATAAATTAAAATCAATAAAACCGAAGTGATACCAGCGATAGCGCCAGTTGCGACAAGAGCTGATCCAATATTGCTGCCATTTAATCTTAAAGCGCGAGCTAAAGGTTCGGCGTTATTTAAATCGGCGTAAGGAGAAATTCCGGTTAGAGCTAATGCAACTGCAACATAGAGAATGGTGCAGATTACAAGAGATGCGATAATGCCGATTGGTAAATCTCTTTTTGGATTTTTGCATTCTTCAGCAGCGGTCGCAACTGCATCAAAACCGATATAAGCATAGAAAACTGTTGCAGCTCCCATAAAAACTCCACCAATTCCGAAAGGCATAAAATCAGACCAATTTTCGGTTTTAATCATTGGAGTTGCGATTATTAAAAATAGAAAAATCACGCCCAGTTTTGTAGCAACTAAAATTCGGTTTAGAGTAACGCTTTCTTTGGTACCACGAACTAATAAAAAGCCGATAAATAATGAAATAAAAATTGCCGGTAAATTAATGATTCCGCCTTGCGCCGGAACTAAAGCCAAAGAATCGGGAATTGTAATTCCTCCAGTTTTTAAAATTCCGACCACATAACCGGACCATCCTGCTGCAACGGTTGCGGCGCCAATTGCATATTCCAAAACCAATCCCCAGCCCACAAGCCACGCGATAAATTCACCTAAAATTGCGTAAGAATAAGTGTAAGCACTTCCGGACACGGGAACCATTGAAGCTAGTTCAGCGTAGGCTAAAGCTGCAAAAATGCAGGCGAATGCTGCCAGTAAATATGAAATTGAAATAGCGGGACCAGCGTAAGTGGCGGCGGCAATTCCGGTAACTACAAAAATTCCGGTACCAATAGTGCAGCCAATGCCGATCATGATTAGATCAAAAGCGTTAAGTGTTTTTTTTAAAGTATTTTTTTCAGCATTCACCAAGATCGAGTGAATACTCTTTTTACGCATTAAATTCATAAGATTGGATTATTGCTTGTCTGACGATACTTTATTGAGAGGACTTTTTTTGTAACTATAACAGAAATAAACCAAAATACTGATTAAAAACCAGATCAAGAAAGGTTTACCCGTTTTTAAAAGCAAGTTATACATTAAGTAACCACAGCTCAAAATTGCAAGCGGCGCCACGATAAAAACTGCTGGACATTTGAAGGGTCTTTCAACATTTGGTTTTCTTATACGCATAACCAAAACTCCGACTGAAACTACAGTAAAGGCGAACAAAGTTCCAAGACTACTCATTTGCCCCATAGTTTGAATTGGCGTGAATCCTGAAATTATAGCCACGGCTAAAGTTAAGAAAATACAGCCTAAATATGGGGTTCCAAATTTTTTATGAAGTTTGCCAAAAGACGCCGGAATTAATCCATCACGCGCCATCACGAAGAAAATACGAGATTGACCATACATCAAAACTAGAAGCACTGCAACCATTCCAGTAACCGCTCCGGTTCCAACTAAAGCTGAACCAATATTGCTGCCATTAACGCGAAGAGCGTAAGCCATTGGTTCGGCATTGTTTAATTCACTGAAATTTACAATGCCAGTTAAAACCAGAGAAACTGCAACATAAAGCAAGGCACAAATTAAAAGACCTCCAATTATACCAATTGGTAAATCACGATTGGGATTTTTACATTCTTCTGCCGTTGTTGCGACTGCATCAAAACCAAGATAGGCAAAGAATATTGTAGCAGCACCAATACTAACGCCATGCCAGCCAAACGGAAAAAAGTTAGCATAATTTTCCATTTTAATATGAGGAGCAGCAATCGCCAAAAATAAAAAAATCACGCCCAGTTTAATGCCAACTAAAATGCGATTTACAACAATACTTTCTTTAGTTCCGCGAATCAATAAACAGCCAATGAATAAGGAAATACAAATCGCGGGAAGATTTATCATTCCGCCTTCCGATGGAACTTTTATTAGATATTCCGGCAAGTGAATTCCGCCAGCATTTAGAATACCGACAAAATATCCTGACCAACCAGCAGCAACCGTGGAAGCGGCAACTGTATATTCTAAAATCAAACCCCAAGCAACCAACCAAGCGATAAATTCACCAAGAATTATATAAGAATAAGTATAAGCACTTCCGGCAACCGGAACCATTGCGGCAAGTTCAGTGTAAGCTAAACCTGCAAACATGCAGGCTAAACCAGCAAGTGCATAAGAAATTGAAATGGCAGGACCAGCATATTCAGCGGCGGCGATACCTGTTAGAACAAAAATTCCAGTTCCGATTGTGCAACCAATTCCAAGTAAAATTAGATCAAATGCTCCAAGAGTTTTCTTTAATGAATTTTTGCTAGCTCCTTCAAGCACACTTTCGATAGATTTTCTTCTAAAAATTGATCTCATTACTTAAACTTCCTCGTATTGATTTTATTATTCGTTAACCAGTAAAGCTTCATCCGCGATTTCTTGCGAGATAACACCTTTGGTCAATAAATCTGTTATAGAATCTTTCATCAAACACATGCCATTTTTTTTGCCAAGCTCAATGATTGAATTAATTTGTGGAATCTTATCTTCGCGAATTAAGTTGCGAATTGAAGAATTGGCAATCATTATTTCGTAAGCTGCTACTCGACCACCACCATTTTTCTTTAAAAGACGCTGGGAAACTACAGCTTTGATTGAAGTGGAAAGCATGGTACGAACAACAGCTTTGTCTTCCGATGGAAAAACGTCGATAATACGGTTTATAGTTTGCGCTGATGAACTAGTATGAAGAGTTCCTAAAACCAAATGCCCAGTTTCTGCAGCAGTCAGAGCTAATTGAATTGTTTCTACATCACGCAACTCGCCAACTAAAATTACATCTGGATCTTCACGCAAAGCGCTTTTCAAGGCATTTGCAAATGACAAAGTGCTATTTCCAACTTCGCGTTGGTTGATTAAGGATTTTTTATTTTTGTGAATAAATTCTACCGGATCTTCGATTGTAATTATATGACTAGAATGAGTGGTATTTATTTGGTCAATTAGAGCTGCAAGAGTAGTTGATTTTCCACTGCCAGTTGGACCAACAACCAGAATTAATCCTTTAGAAGCATTAGCTAAACTGCGTACAATTTCAGGCGCGTGTAATGCGGAAAGACTTCTTATTTCACTTGGAATTTCACGAAATACTGCAGCAGCACCGTAAATTGTTTTAAAAGCGTTAACGCGGAAACGCAAATCTGCTCCGGCTTGAATTGAAAAATCTAACTCCCATTTTTCCTCATACATTTTTTTCTGAACTTCATTCATCACTGAGTAAAGCATTTCAAGAACCTGCACGTTTGTAAGCTGCGGAGTATTTGGAATCGCCACCATTTCTCCATCAATACGCAACATTGGTGAAGATCCAGTTGTAATATGAACATCTGAACAACCTTGCTTCTTGGCGTAAGTAAGAATTTTTTCAATCATGATAAAATTAGTTGAATTTTGGGTTCGGGATTAGGTTTAAATTTTACTTTTTATTGCAGCTTCCCTGTTGCGAACCTGTTCAATTGGAATTGATGAGTTGTCATCAGTATAGTTTTTTTCAACATTCGCATACATATCTAAAGCTTTTTGGAGTTGGGATGTTTTATCATAAATCACCGCCAGATTATATTGATAATCAGCATTAATCGGGTCAATTGAGATAGCTTTTTGCAATAAAATTATTGCTTGGTCATAATTTTTAATTCTATCATAAGCAACGGCAGCCTGTGCAAAAATATAGGCTGAACTAGGATTTTGAACTGTTAGGCGCGAAAGCAAATAAACTGCATCTCTTGGGGATTCTTCAACTAAAACTGACAAAAGATTTCCGATGATTTCCTCCTGATTTGTCGGATTAGTTTTTAATAATTGATAATATAAAGTTTTAGCTTGGCGAAATTGTCCAATTCTTTGATAAACAACTGCCAGTGAAAATTTATTGTAAGAATTATCAGGCTCAACTTTTAAAACCTGCTTATAAAGCTCAATTGCGGCTTCATATTGCCCTGTTAATGCAGCATTATAAGCCAGTTTTTCTTTTTCTTTAACATCGAGATTAAGTGCTTTTGAATCAGTAACTGTAATATCCATATCGCTTGGATCGTCGCTTTTTTCATCGGCTATGCCAGCTTTAATTGTATAATCACTTTTTCTTGGCTTCTTTTTTTTCGCAGCAAAAGCGTTAATTTCTTCACGCGATCCTTGATCAAAAAGCAGGGTTTTTTCTATTTCCTTAACTACATCATTTGTTGAAACATAACTTTCCGCAGAAGCTACTCCAGAGATTATTTGCAACGAAATTACTGCAAAAAAAACAGCAAAATTTCTCGATAAGAAGCGAATAAAATTATTTAACATTGGCTTTGATTTTTTAAAATTTGTTCTTGATGTAAACCATCACTGCCATTATGGAAGCCGGCGTTATTCCCTGTATTTTGAAGGCTGCAGCGATAGTTACTGGACGAAATTTTTTTAATTTCTCACGCACTTCAAGCGACAGACTTTGAATATTGTTATAGTCAAGATCAAGCGGAATTTTCATATTCTCATCTTGACGAAAAATTGCCAAGTCTTGTTCTTGGCGCTTCAGATAAGAACTATATAATGCATTGATAGAAATTTGATTTTTTATTTTTGCATCAATTTGAGAAATTTCTTGAGGCCATATTTTTTCAAGCGCTTCAAAATTAATTTCTGGAAAAGCCAAAAGCTGCATCGCATTTCGCACCACGCCATCTTGTTTCATTGCAATTCCATATTCCGTGATTTTAGTGGGAGAAATTTTTAAACTTTCAAGCATCGCAGTTTTTTCTTCGATCGCTGATTTTTTTTCGTAAAAAAACTTTTCGCGCTCACTTTTTACAACGCCAATTTTTATTCCCATTTCGGTTAAACGCATATCAGCATTGTCAGCGCGCAAACTTAAACGATATTCAGCACGCGAAGTTAACATGCGATAAGGCTCATTAGTTCCGAGCGTTGTCAAATCATCAATCATCACGCCGATATAGCTGGAAGCGCGGTTTAAAATAAATTCTTCTTTCGAGCCGCTTGCAACTAAAGCAGCATTAATTCCGGCAACAATTCCCTGCCCTGCTGCTTCTTCATAGCCCGTAGTTCCGTTGATTTGTCCGGCAAAAAATAGGCCGCGAATTTTTTTGGTTTCAAGAGTTGGCAAAAGTTCGCGCGGATCAACAAAATCATATTCAATCGCGTAACCAGCTTGGGTGACGCGGCAATTTTCTAAACCAGGAATTGTTTTTAAAAACTCAATTTGAAC
The DNA here is from genome assembly GCA_945862455.1 of Rickettsia typhi. Classification (GTDB taxonomy): domain Bacteria; phylum Pseudomonadota; class Alphaproteobacteria; order Rickettsiales; family UBA1997; genus UBA2645. The sequence goes on from CAMAXU010000004.1 coordinate 58,686, forward strand.
ATCAAGCGGCAGTGAGGTTGAAATGCCATTTGGATAAATCAAATCGCTGTTTAAGCCTTCCGGCTCTAAGAAAATCTGATGACGCTCTTTATCAAAAAATCGATGAATTTTATCTTCAATCGACGGGCAATAACGCGGTCCAACGCCCTCAATATATCCACCATACATTGCAGATTTATGAAGATTATTTTTGATAACTTCGTGAGTTTTTTGGTTGGTGTAAGTTATGTAACAATGAATCTGCGGCACCTTGATTTCATTATTCATATAAGAAAAAGGCTGCGGCGGAGTGTCGCCTAGCTGCTCTTCTAAACCAACAAAATTAATCGAATTTTTATCAATGCGCGGCGGCGTTCCGGTTTTAAGGCGCGCCAACATAAAATTGTGAGCTTCTAAGGTTTTGGAAATTCCATAAGATGGCGTTTCGCCAACGCGACCAGCTGGAGTTTGTTGATCTCCAATGTGAATTACGCCACGCAAAAAAGTTCCGGTTGTTAAAATAACTGAAGGAGCAGAAATTTTTTTTCCATCATCCAAAACTACACCACAAACTCGCCCATCTTTAATCTCAATATCTTCAACTGAAGCAAAAGCCACTTCGAGGTTTTCGTAATTTTCTAAAATTTTATTTACCGCTTTTTTATAAAGCTCGCGATCAGCCTGCGCGCGGGGCGAATGAACTGCCGGACCTTTGGAAGCATTTAAAATTCGAAAATGAATGCCCGCCATATCAATTGCTTTTGCCATTATGCCATCAAGTGCATCAACCTCTTTTACAATTGTTCCCTTGGCAACTCCACCAATTGCAGGGTTACAAGACATCTCACCTAAATTTTCTACCTTCTTCGTAATTAAAAGCGTCGAACTTCCCATCCTCGCCGCAGCACAAGCCGCCTCGATGCCGGCATGACCGGCACCGATGACGATTACATCAAATTTGGGATTGGGGTTTTTAGTGGAAAACATTGGATTAGATTATCTACTAATTAGTTTCATTAGTTCTATCTAGCGCCCAGATCCATTATTTTTTGGTAAATCTCTGATTACTGCATCTTTAATCCAAGATTCCTTAACATTCAACAAACTAGTAACTTTTGCTTCAGATACAGTACTAGAAGGGGTGGTAATATTTCTCGGACCAGCAAAATCTTCTGAAGTAGAGATTTTATATCCTGCATCTCCTACGTCACCAAATATAAGTTTTGTATTTTTACAATCATATTCAGCACGCGACAATAATTCATCAACAGCAGCACCACTAACACTAGAATCACTGTTTCTTTTTATATAATCATGAGTTAATTCACCATAACACAAACCTCCATCTGTATCTTCTTCTGCAAAAAAAGGCTTGGATTCGTGAGTCACTTTTCCATTTTCAGTTGAAAATTTTACATATAGATCCACTGATTTTGTATTCGATAATGAAATTTTATTTATTTTAACAAACTCTTTTGTCTTACCGCTACTACTATCTATAAAAAAATCTTTCGCTATTTTTTTCTTACCAATTGTTGTATCAGACGCTTCAGCATTATAAGAAAGTATCCTTCCTTCGTGCATTATCGATACTTTGCGCTCAATATCAGGCTCTTGTTCAAAACCAACTCTATTAACTTGCGATGTGACTTTAATCTGCATTGCTTGATATTGCTTCAAAATTTTTTGAGCCTCTTTTTCTAAATTAGTCTTGGTTGAATAATAAGAACTTCCTTCTTCTGTTATTTTTTCTAAATGTTGCTTTAATGCTTTTGTAGAAGCCTCAACATTAGTATATTTTCCCGTATCTGGATTAAGAAAAGAAATTGTGTTTTGATCAATTACCGTATCGCCTCTTTTAGATAGTTTGGAAGTTACTTTACCATCTTGACAAAATTTCATATTTCCATCTTTTGGGCAAACCTGACATCTAACGTAACATTGATAACTACCGCTAATATAAGCATAAGCTGCTTTATCGCCATTTAAATCATCTTTATCCCCAGTCTCGTTGTAACTAAAACCTACCGATACAATTTTGGTTCCTCTAGGTCTGTGAAATCCAATCCCGTTTAAATTAGTATGTGGCACTGGAGCTTCTAAAATTTTGCTAATTTCATTTTCTAGTTCTTCTTTAGGTTCCGAGCTTCCTAAATATTGACGGGAAAAATCTTTTGCAATGCTTTCTACTTCGGAAGTATCGAGACCATTAATCACCTCATTTCCAATCGACTTCTCAACATCTCGAGCAATTTTATCAGAATATTCCCATGATACTGAGCGCATGAGTTCTTCTACTTTTTCTGACAAAAGAGGAGGGTGATGTAAATTTGGTTCAGTTAGTTGTTCTGAGTATTTTCTCAAGAATACCTGATCAGTTTCCTCCTTAATTTTATTAAACTCTTCGTCAGAAATAAAAATTTTTGTAACACCTCTTACTGAAGCATTTACAACGCAATATTTCGCACCTATATTTTTATCTTCAATATGGGCAATTGAAGATAATAAACTTTCTTCACCTTCTTTCCATTTTTTTAGAGCAGCTTTTTCTACATCTTGAGAAAAATCGTTTAAATCTTTATAACAAGAGACTGGAAGGCCCGAACCATACTGAAGTACTTTTCCTGTCAAAAATTTGCCACCATGTTCGTCATCACTATATTTTGTTCCCGTGATTTCAGGAATCAAATAATTTTTGCCCTCATTACTCACATAATGATTATACTCGAGATATTTGTAATCAATCTCTCTATTTCCTGCTATCCATCGAATATGATCATTGATTAACGAACCATTATCAGAAGTCGAACCATCATCAGAATGACTATCACCATTATCTGTGTCTGAGCTTCTCGTATCTGAATTGACAGTCGAAGTAACAGACTGATCATCATCATCTGATTCAAGGTAATCACGATCTTCTTCTCCAGCAAGACCTTCACCAAAATGATCTTTCTCCCCCCCCTCGACAATCAAATCATCATCAGGCTGATCATCATCTAAGTTAAGCGAACCAAGATCTTCTTCTCTAGCAAGACCTTCATCAACATGATCTTTGATCGACGAATCCTCCCCCCCCTCGACAATCAAATCATCATCAGGCTGATCATCATCATCTAAGTTAAGCGAACCAAGATCTTCTTCTCTAGCAAGACCTTCATCAACACGATCATCGTTTATTCTACCCTCATCTATTTGATGATCATCCACCTCGTCAGTCGAACCATCATTTTCTTCTGAAAAAAGATCTTTAACTGCTTCTAGTGCTTCTTCTTCTCCTTTTAAAGCGTTACTATCATCCGTAACTTGACTACTATATGATGCTGAGCTTAAACCTGATTCAAGAGTTTCTCCAAATGCCTCTGCTTCTGGATTATTTGATGTTGTCGAACCGCCATTTTTTTTTCTCTCTTCGAGCGAAACATCAGCAGGATCTTTAATTTTATATTCATAAGACGAATCTTCTACTAATTTCTTTACCCCTACTCCTCCTGCTAATCTCTCTAAACGCTTTTCTGCTATCTTCCCTTTTCTATCTATAATACCCCTAACAAGACTTTGAATTACTGTAGCAGCTGCAGCTATTTCTTGTTGATGAAAATCTTTACTAACAGCATCTACAATAAAAACGATTGCTTCTTCTTCTTCCATTTGTCTCAAAGCGACAATTGAATCTCTGACTAATCCTAGAAAAGCTTTATATTTATAACCTTCTGGGATTTTTCCTTCTTCTTTTAGACCATTAAATTTGGCGTATAACCAGAGATCTTGCTTAATAGTTTTGCCCTTATTACTAACTCCATTCTCAAATTCTGCTGGATTATTAATAGCGTTTGAATGAAGAGCTTCTTCATGCTTATATGACTTCAATAATAAACGTTGGAAAAAAAAACTTTTCACTTCTTCAGGACTACCAAACTTTTCATGTTCATCCTTACCTTTTGGAATCCATTTTTGTTTTTCATTTAATCCAAGTATTCTGACTATTTCACTTGAATTAAATTTTGATGGATAATTTTCATGCTCTTTTGTTGCATCATCAAGGTCTTCGAAGTCCAATTCCATTTGTTTGTAAAATTTCATCAAGTCTTCTTCTACTCTAATCGGTGTACTATCATCAAAATTTAAAATAGTTTCTTGAGTATATATAAATTCTGCAGCATCTTCAAAAAATTCTTCTTTAGAAGCTCGTTTGTTAGAATCAAGATTTTCAACAATGTTCAGCACATTCTCCTTCGTAATTTCAGGCATAGTAATTTTATTAAATAATTAAAAATTTTATTCTGTAAGTAATACAAATTTAAAACCCTTTCAAAAAACAAGTGCAAGTAAAATCTTATTAAAAATTTACCTTACTTTCCTGCCAATATTGATCAGATTTTATTTCATTTAACCGCGAAACCGTTCTAGCAAAGGCTTCAGAACCAATTTTGCTTTCGTAAATTTTTTCTGATTTAGTTTTCGCCAAAACAATTAATGCTGTTTTATTTTCGTAAACTTCATCAATAAAAAGCACAAAACGCCGCGCTTCATTTACATCTTCAGAAGTAAGCTTTGGAACTTTCAATAA